>DAOMBL010000068.1:0-10785 GCA_035427325.1 Casimicrobiaceae bacterium | reverse complement strand
CGACGCCCGAACGATGACCGCCCCGCTCCGCCCCCTCACCGCCATCGAGACCCGCGTCCTCGGCGTGCTCGTCGAGAAGGAGCGCACGGTGCCCGACAGCTACCCGATGTCGCTCAACGCGATCGTCCTCGGCGCCAACCAGAGGACGAGCCGCTCGCCGACGATGGACATCGACGAGATCGACGCGCAGACGGCGCTCGACGAACTGAAGGGCCTGTCGCTGGTCGTCGAGACCTCGGGGGGCCGGGTGATGCGTTACGCGCACAACCTGCCGCGCGCGCTCGCGATCCCGGCGGAGTCCGCGGCGATCGTCGCCACGCTCATGCTGCGCGGACCCCAGACGCCGGGCGAACTGCGCATCAACACCGAGCGCCTGCATCGCTTCGCCGATCTCTCGTCGGTCGAGGCCTATCTCGCCGAACTCGCCTCCCGTCCCGCGGGCGCGCTCGTCGTCGAACTGCCGCGCGCGAGCGGCGCGCGCGAGCGCCGCTGGGCGCACCTGCTGTCGGGTGCACCCGTCGTCGCGGACCCACCGCAGGCCGAAGTGCGCGCCGGGGACCACGACCGCCTCGCCGCCCTCGAGGCGCGCGTCGAGCGGCTCGAGCGCGTGATCTCCGCGATCGCGGGAACGCGCGACCGCGAGGGAGACTCCGCGTAGCCCGCGGATGCGCGACGCGACGGGCGCGGGGGAGGACGACGCGCCCGCCGCCGGTCGTGGCAGGCCCCGTGAACGAGGCAGCCAGCGCGGTCGGCGTCCCGCCCGGCGCGTTCAGAGCGGTGACCGGGGGGCGACGTCGATGCGAAACGCCTGAACCGGTTCATCCGGGGTCGCAGGCACCGCAGGACGATGCAGGGATTACCGGTGCCGCGCGCCTCGTTGCCGGATCGCGCCCGGCCGGGCACAATGCCCGCCCGGCCCGAATGGCGCCGCCCCCGTTTCCCCAGCGCATTCGACCATGGACGTCCAGGCCTTCTACGAGACCAGCAAGCCCATCGTGATCGCGTTCGCCCTCAAGGTCGCGGGCGCGCTGGCGATCTACATCGTCGGCCGCTGGCTGATCGGCGTCGCGACCGGGCTCATCACGCGCGCGCTCGAGCGCCAGAAGATCGAGCCGACGATCATCCGCTACATCGCGAACGTGATCGCCGTCGCGCTGAACGTGCTGCTGGTGATCGGGATCCTCGGCTACTTCGGGGTCGAGACGACGTCGTTCGCGGCGCTCGTCGCCGCCCTCGGTGTCGCGATCGGCGCCGCATGGGGCGGGCTGCTCTCGAACTTCGCGGCCGGCGCGTTCATCCTGGTGCTGCGTCCGTTCAAGGTCGGCGACTACGTGAACGCGGGCGACGTCGAAGGCACCGTGCGCGCGATCGGCCTGTTCTCGACCGCGATCGACACGCCCGACAACGTGCAGACCTACGTCGGCAACGCGAAGATCATGGGCGGCAACATCCGCAACTTCTCGATCAATCCCCATCGCCGCGTCGAACTCACCGCGCAGCTCGACCACACGGTCGACCCGATGGACGCGATCCGCCGCCTGAAGGAGGTGCTGCCGACGATCGCCAACGTCGAGAAGTCCCCCGCGCCCGACGTCGAGATCCTGGGATTCAACGAGCGCGGGACGCAGCTCGCAGTGCGACCCTACACGCACACCGACCACTACTGGCAGGTGTTTTTCGACACCAACAAGGCGATCCGCCAGACCTTCGCCGCGGCCGGCTACCCGGTGCCTGAGCAATACACCCGCGAGCGCGAAGTCTGATCCGGACGCTGGTCACCGAGGAGAACGCGATGGGCATGCTCGACGGTTTGCTGGGACAGGTCCTCTCGGGCGCGATGCAACCCGGGCAGGGAGACGAAGACGGACTGCCGGGCATGACCGGCATGGGCCGCGCGCCGGGCGGCATGGGCGGCCTGGGTGGCCTGGAGTCGATCCTGGGGGGAGGAGGCTCGGGCGGCGCAGGCATGGCCGGTGCGGCCGGGGCCGGCGGGCTGATGGCGGTGCTGCTCCAGATGCTCCAGCAGAACGGCGGGCTCGGCGGCCTGCTCTCCCAGTTCCAGCAGGCCGGGTACGCCGACCAGGCCGACTCGTGGGTGTCGAACGGACAGAACATGCCGATCAACGGCGACATCCTCTCGAAGGTGCTCGGTTCCGGGCAACTCGACCAGATCGCGCAGCAACTCGGCATGTCGCGCGGCCAGGCGGCCGACCAGATGGCCTCGGCGCTCCCCGACGTCATCAACCACATGACGCCGCAGGGCGCGGTTCCGTCGAACGGCGACGACCTGGTCAACCGCGCGCTCGAGATCCTCAATCGCGGCGGACGCTGAACGCGTGGCGGCGCGGCGCGCGCCGCGCCGCAAGTCGAGCATCCGCCGGCGCTACGCGCGCAACGGCGGCATCGCCTTGGCGCCCGGCCTGCCGAGGCGCTCGCGCACGAGGTCGATCGCGGCGCGCAGCGCGTAGACCTGGCCCGCCGCCGCACTCGGGAAGGCGGCTTCGTTCAGCCGCGCCTCGAGTTCGTCGAGCCGCGCAAGATGCCCGCGGATCGTCTCCGGCGCCGGAGATTCGCCGATGTCGTCCTCGAGTTCGCCCAATCGCGCGTACCAGCGCCCGACGCGCGCGTTGATCCTGTACTCGTAGAGCATCGGCATGAACCGAAGCACCGGCAGCAGCACGGCGACGATCGGGATGAGGAGCAGGATCAGGCGGTCGGCGAGGTTCGCGAGCCAGTACGGCAGGTAGCGCTTGAGGAACGGCTTGCCCGACCGGTAGAAGCGCTCGGCCTCGCCCGCGAGCGGCACGTCCTGGTTGTAGGCGTTCGGGAACTCGCCGGCGTCCGCGACGATCGAGTGCGCGCCGTGGATCGAACTCGCCGCGTCGAGCAGCAGGTACATGAGCGCGGGATGCAGGTCGCTGCGCACCAGGAGGTTCGCGCGGACGGCGATCGTCCGCACGTCCGCGCGCGGGAGGTCGCGCGCGAGATCCGACACGCCGCGCGGCACCACGAAGGTCGAGATCGCCGCGGACCGGCGCGCGTAGGCGTCGCCGCGGACGAACGACAGCGCACGGACCCCGGGCATCGACAGCAGCCGCACGACGACCGGCGACGCGGGCCCGGCGATGAAGAACGCGGCGTCGATGTCGCCGCGTTCCAGCGCATCGGCGGCGTCGGCGCCGGTCTTCAGGACGAACGTCGCGCCGGTGTCCGGTATGCCGCTCCCGCGCAGGAGCCAGCGCGCGAGCGGCTGGAGGCCGCTGCCGTCGGGGCCGATGGCGATGCGGCGACCCTCGAGGTCGCGCAGCACCTTCGCGTCCGAGCCCGCGCGCACGAACACCCAGATCACCTCCGGGTAGAGGGCCCCCAGCGACGCGATGGGGGAGTCGGCGCCGTCGGGCACCGGCGGGAGCGTGCCCCCCTGGACGAAGGCCGCGTCCGCCTGCCCACGCGCGAGCCGCTCGGCGTTCTCCACCGATCCGTTCGAGTTCAGGAGTTCGATCGTGACGCCGTTCGCGCGGAAGTAGTCGCGGTAGCGCTCCCCGAAGCGCGCGTAGTCGCCGCCGGATGCTCCGGTCGACAGGACGAGCCGGTCGGGAGGCGCGGGCTGGACGTAGCGCAGCGTGAACCAGAACGCCAGTACGACCACGAGCGCCATCGGCACGCCGATCACGAGCGCGTCGCGCCACGAGATGTGGCTGAAGTCGATGCGGCGACGCGCTCCGGGCGCCCTTGGCGTCATGCGCGCGTAGCGTAGCAGAGGCGAGTCCACCCGGGCGTGCGACAATCCGCGCTCGTTCCGCAAGCCGCCATCCGCCTTGAATGCCCCGTCGCTGGTGGTCGCCCTCGTGCTCGGCGTCGTCGAGGGCCTGACCGAGTTCCTGCCGGTGTCCTCGACCGGCCACCTGATCGTCGCGGGATCGCTGCTGGGCTACACCGGCGAGCGCGCCAAGGTGTTCGAGATCGCGATCCAGTCCGGCGCGATGATCGCGGTCGTCTGGGAGTACCGCGCCCGCTCCCGGCGCGGCGCCGCGGGACTCGCGTCGGACCCCGCGGGGCAGCGCTTCGCCTGGAATCTCGCGATCGCGTTCCTGCCGGCCGCGATCCTGGGCTTCGCGCTGGGCGGGGCGATCAAGTCGGCGCTCTTCGCGCCGGTGCCGGTCGCGATCGCGTTCATCGCCGGCGCGATGGTGATCCTCTGGGCGGAGCGTCGCGCGAAGGCGAATCCCGCGAGCGTGCGCGTCGCCGAGGTCGACCAGATGACCGCCTCCGACGCGCTCAAGGTCGGCATCGCGCAGGCCTTCGCGCTGATCCCGGGCACCTCGCGCTCCGGCGCCACGATCATCGGCGGGATGCTGTTCGGCCTCTCGCGCAAGGCCGCGACCGAGTTCTCGTTCTTCCTCGCGGTGCCCACGCTGGTGGCCGCCGGCGCCTACTCGCTGTGGAAGAGCCGCGACCTCCTTTCCGCCGCCGACGTTCCCGCGTTCGGCGTCGGTTTCGTGGCCGCGTTCGTCTCCGCGTTCGCGTGCATACGCTGGTTGATCCGCTACGTGAGCCGGCATGACTTCGTGCCGTTCGCGTGGTACCGCATCGCCTTCGGCGGGCTGATCCTCGCGACCGCGTGGAGCGGCACCGTGCGCTGGTCGTGACCGCGGGTCCCGAACCGGCTGCGCGCGCGGGCATCCCCGGAGACAGCGAGGCCCCCTGGATCGGACCCGCGTGCGCGATCCTCGGCACGCTGGGATTCTCGTTCAAGTCGATCCTGATCAAGCTCGCCTACGCGGCCGCGCCGGTCGACGCGATCACGCTGCTCGCGCTGCGCATGCTCTACTCGGCGCCGCTCTTCGTCGTCATGGCGTGGTGGGCGGGCCGCGGCGCCGGGCCGATCGCGCGGCGCGACCTCGCGGCCATCCTCGGGCTCGGGTTCCTCGGCTACTACCTGGCGAGCCTGCTCGACTTCATGGGCCTGCGCTACATCACCGCCTCGCTCGAACGGCTGATCCTCTACCTATACCCGACGATGGTGGTGATCCTGTCGGCGCTCTTCTTCGGCAAGCCGGTCACGCGCCGCGCGGTGGGCGCGCTCGTGCTCTCCTACGCGGGCATCGCGCTCGTGTTCCGCCACGACGCCAGCATCGGAGACGCGTCCGCCACGCTCCTGGGCGGCGGACTCGTGTTCGCGAGCGCGCTCGCCTACGCCGTCTACCTGGTGACCGCGGGCGGGGTGATCGGCCGCATCGGCTCGATGCGCTTCACCGCGCTCGCGATGATTGCGTCGACGGCGTTCGTGCTCGCGCACTTCGCCATGGCCCGGCCCCTCGCCGCGCTCGACGTCGCACCGCGCATCCACCTGCTCTCGATCGCGATGGCGGTGTTCTCGACGGTGGTCCCGACCTGGCTCGTCGCCGAGGCGATCCGACGTCTCGGCGCGAACGGGACGTCCCTCGTCGGCTCGCTCGGCCCGGTGTTCACGATCGCGCTGGGCGCGATGCTGCTGGACGAGCCGATCCACGCGATCCAGGTCGCGGGCGCCGCGCTCGTGCTCGCCGGAGTCGCGCTCGTCACCGCGAAACCCCGCGGACAGATCGAGCCGCGCTGAGCGCGTCGCGGCGGCGCCGGGCGATGCGCGTAGAATGGACGCGCGCATTGAGCCGCGGTGCCTTTCCGGAGTCTTCCATGTCCCCCGATTCGATCGAACGCGCGTCCCCCGCGCTCAAGGATTCCGCATTGTTCCGGCAGCAGTGCCACGTCGACGGCCGCTGGCGCGACGCCGACGGCGGCCGGACCTTCGACGTCGTCGATCCGGCGACCGGACGCAGGATCGGGACCGTACCCGACTTCGGCGCCGCCGAGACGCGCCTGGCGATCGAGGCGGCGACCCGCGCCTTCCCGGGCTGGGCGGCGAAGACCGCGAAGGAGCGCAGCAACGTCCTGCGCCGCTGGTTCGACCTCATCACCGCCAACACGGACGACCTTGCGCTGCTGCTGACCACCGAGCAGGGCAAGCCGCTCGCCGAAGCGAAGGGCGAAGTGGCCATCGGCGCCGCCTACATCGAGTGGTTCTCCGAGGAGGCGCGGCGCGTGTACGGCGAGGTGATCCCGACCGCGTGGCCCGACCGCCGCCTCGTCGTGATCAGGCAGGCGGTCGGCGTGTGCGCGGCGATCACGCCGTGGAACTTTCCCAGCTCGATGGTCGCCCGCAAGGTCGCGCCGGCGCTCGCGGCGGGCTGCACCGTCGTCGTCAAGCCCGCGGATGCGACGCCCTATTCGGCGCTCGCGCTCGCGGAACTCGCGCACCGCGCGGGGTTCCCGCCGGGCGTGCTGAACGTGGTCACCGGGGATGCGCCCGCGATCGGCCGCGAGATGTGCGCGAATCCGGACGTTCGGAAGCTCTCGTTCACCGGATCGACCGAGGTCGGGCGCATCCTGATGGCGCAGGCCGCGCCGACGATCAAGAAGCTCTCGCTCGAACTCGGCGGCAATGCGCCGTTCATCGTCTTCGACGACGCCGACCTCGACGCGGCCGCCGATGGCGCGATCGTCTCCAAGTACCGCAACGCCGGCCAGACCTGCGTGTGCGCGAACCGGTTCTTCGTGCACGCGAAGGTCTACGACGCGTTCGCCGCGAAGCTCGCCGAACGCGTGCGCCGGATCGAGGTCGGCCCCGGAACGAAGGCCGGCGTCGCGCAGGGCCCGCTCATCAACGCCGAGGCCCTCGCCAAGGTCGAGGACCACATCGCCGACGCGACCGCGCAGGGCGCGAGCATCCTCGCCGGCGGGAAGCGCCACGCGCTGGGCGGCACGTTCTTCGAGCCTACGGTCCTCGGCAGGGTCACCCCGGCGATGAAGATCTTCCGCGAGGAGACCTTCGGCCCGGTGGCGCCCCTGATCGCGTTCTCGCGCGACGACGAGGTGGTTGAACTCGCGAACCGCACCGAGTTCGGCCTCGCCTGCTACTTCTACGCACGCGACATCGGGCGCGCCTGGCGCGTCGCCGAAGCGCTCGAGTACGGGATGGTGGGCGTCAACACCGGTCTCATCACGACCGAGGTCGCGCCGTTCGGCGGCGTCAAGCAGTCGGGCCTCGGGCGCGAAGGCTCGAAGCACGGCATCGACGAATACGCCGAGATCAAGTACGTCGCGTTCGGCGGGCTCGGGCAGTAGCGCCGGCACGGGGGGCCCCCGGCGCCGCCCCTGGCTCCCGGACGCCGGGCACCGCCTCGCGAACCCGGCCGCGCGGGATCCGCGGCCCGGCGGCCGACGCCTGCCGCTACCAGCCGGTGGGCAGCTTCTTCTCGATCGTGATCGTGCGATCCTCGATCGTGAGGTAGCCGCCCGCCGTCAGGTCCTTGAACAGCTTGCCGATCATGTCGCGCGAGGCGCCGACGCGTTCGGAGATCGCCTGCTGGGTGAGCTTCTCGGGCACGACGTGACGGCCGTCGCCGGTGGGCATGGCGAGCGCGTTCAGCAGCCGCACGAGGCGCCCGTAGACGTCGGTGAGCGCGAGGCTCTTCACGTCCTCGGTCGTCTGCCGGACGCGCATGATCAGCTTCTCGATCAGGTGGAGCGCGAAGTCCGGATTCTTCAGGATGAACTCGCGGAACTGCTCGCGGTGCACGACGGCGCAGACCGTCGGCTCGATCGTGACCACCGACGCCGAGCGCACGCCGCCGTCGAGGGTCATCTCGCCCACGTACTCTCCGGCGCCGTGGAACGCGATCGCGAACTCGCGCCCCTGCGCGTTGCTCGCGTAGACCTTCACGCGGCCCGACAGCACGATGTAGAGCGCATCGCCCGAATCGCCCTCGTGGATCAGGACGGTATTCTTCGGAAACGTGCGAACGACGCCGGTCTCGGCGATCGCGCGCAGCGTCGCCTCCTCGAGGGGCGCGAACGGGTCCTGCGGAATCGGCGGCGCGGGCACGGGGGCGATCGGATCTCGGCGTGGCGACGCCGGATGCTAGCACGCACCCCTGCGGGCCGGGCCCGAGCGCGACGGCTCGGGCTTCAGCACGACGGAGTCTGCGACAACGCGAACGAAATGCGGAAAGCGTCGGCCTGAAGGCCGACCCACAAGGCCGACCCGCAACCCCTCCGCTGTGGGTCGGGCTTCAGCCCGACAGTTTGGGCTTCAGCCCGACAGTTTGGGCCTCAGCCCGACATGCGCATTGCCGTGGGTCGGGCTTCAGCCCGACGGGGTTCGTGCCCCTCGGCAGGAATTGGCCCGGCACGACGGGAAAGCGTCGGCCTGAAGGCCGACCCACAGGAGGTGGCGGTGGATCGGGCCTCGACTGCGGCACCGCCCACGCGCTAATCCAGCTTGCGCCTGTCCTCGATGACCTTGCCGTCGTTGGCGAGCGAACCCGGCGAGTGGAACGCGACCTCGCCGCGCAGCTTGGTGACTTCGCGGATCGACGCGACGATCGCCTCCGCGTGCGACGACGCGTGATCGGCGACCTCGACGTGCAGCGTCATGCGGTCCTGCGCGTCGGGATTGTCGACGACGAGCCGCGCGCGACGGATCTCCGGGTGCCGCCGCACGATCGCGTCGACCTGCGAGGGATGCACGAACATGCCCTTCACCTTGGTCGTCTGGTCCGCGCGGCCCATCCAGCCCCTGATCCGGACGTTGGTGCGCCCGCAGGGCGAACGGCCGGGCAGCACCGCCGAGAGGTCCCCGGTCCCGAAGCGGATCATCGGGTAGTCGGCATTCGAGAGTTCGGTGACGACGACTTCGCCCACTTCGCCATCGGGGACGGGATCGCCGGTTCCCGGCCGCACGATCTCGACGAGCACGCCGTCGTCGACGACGAGTCCCTCGCGCGCGACCGTCTCGTAGGCGATGCTGCCGAGGTCGGCCGTCGCGTAGCACTGGTAGGCCGCGATCCCGCGCGCGGCGAACTGCTCGCGCAGCGCCGCCGGGAACGCCTCGCCCGACACGAGCGCCTTCCGCAGGCTCCGCAGCTCGACGCCCGCCTCGTCCGCCTTCTCGAGGAGGATGCGCAGGAACGACGGCGTGCCGCCGTAGCCGTCGGGCGAGAGATCGGCCATCGCCTGCACCTGCAGTTCGGTGTTGCCGGTGCCCGCCGGGAACACCGTGCAGCCGAGCGCGTGCGCGCCGGTCTCGAACATCGAACCGGCCGGCGTCAGGTGGTAGGCGAAGGTGTTGTGCAGGAGGTCTCCGGCGCGGAACCCCGCGGCGTAGAGAGCCCGCGCGAGCCGCCAGTAATCCGGCGCACCGCCTTCCGGCTCGTAGATCGGTCCGGGCGATGCGAACACGCGCTTCGCGCCCGCGCGTCCGCCGCCCCAGCCGGTCGCGGCAAACCCGCCGAACGGGCGCGCGGCCTTCTGCAGCTCGACCAGTTCCGACTTGCGCGTGACCGGCACCTTCGCGAGCGCCTCGCGCGTGGTGATCGTCGCGGGATCGACCTCCGCGAGCAGGCGCGCGAACGCCGGCGCGTGCGCCCGGGCGTGCGCCACCTGCTTCGGCAGGCGCTCGAGGATCGCGCGCTCGCGCGCCTGCGGATCGCGCGTCTCGAGCGCGTCGTAGTGATCCGCCATCGCGGTCCGGTCGCTCCCGGTCGTCACGCGAGCCACCGCTTCCGACGGCGGTAGTGCTTGACGTCGCGGAAGCTCTTGCGGCCCGCGGTCGACAGGCCCAGGTAGAACTCCTTGACGTCCTCGTTGCTCGCGAGCCCCTTCGCATCGCCGTCCATCACGACGCGCCCGTTCTCGAGGATGTAGCCGTAGTTCGCGTAGCGCAGCGCCACCATGGTGTTCTGCTCGGCGAGCAGGAACGAGACGCGCTCCCGGGCGTTCAGGTCGCGCACGATCTCGAAGATCTCCTCGACGATCTGCGGCGCGAGGCCCATCGACGGTTCGTCGAGCAGGACCATCGTCGGCCGGGCCATCAGCGCGCGCCCGATCGCGGTCATCTGCTGCTCGCCGCCCGACGTGTAGCCCGCGAGGCTCGCGCGGCGTTCCTTGAGGCGCGGGAAGTAGTGGTAGACGCGATCGAGCGCCTCGGCGAGTTCGCCCCGCCCCCCCTTGCGGGTGAACGCGCCGGTCAGGAGGTTCTCCTCGACCGTCAGGTGCTGGAAGCAGTGGCGGCCCTCCATCACCTGGCAGACGCCCCGCTTCACCAGTTCGTTCACGGTGAGCCGGTCGACCCGCGCGCCCTTGTACTCGATCGAGCCCTTGGTGACCTCGCCGCGCTCGGCGGCGAGCAGGTTCGAGATCGCCTTGAGCGTCGTGCTCTTGCCCGCGCCGTTCGCGCCGAGCAGCGCGACCACCGATCCCTCGGGCACTTCGAGCGACACGCCCTTCAGCACGAGGATCACGTGGTCGTAGATCACCTCGATGTTGTTGACCGAGAGGTAGGGCGCGGACGCGGGAGCGGCGGCGGTCGTGGACATGGATTCGGGCAACTCGTGTCGGTCCGGCGGAGGCCGGGGCGAAGGCGGGCCCGCGGGCCTCCCTCGCCCCGGACCTCTCCCGCGCGCGGCGGGAGAGCGTCCGGTCGGGTGCGTCAGCCGGTCACATCGCCTTCGAGCAGTCGCGCGGGGTGATCTTCTTCTCGGCCGCGTACTTCGCGGCGCTCTCATCGACCATCTTGCGCACGAGGTCCTTGTCGCCCGCCATGAACGGCGTCAGCGGCTTGAACTGGTTGCCATCCCACTGCTGGAAGCGGACCATGCCGGAGCCCTCGTGGTCGAGGCAGGAGGTCTTGATCGGCGGGATCATGCCGCCGGCGCCCAGCTCCTTGAGACGCGCCTCGGAGAGATT
>DAOMBL010000067.1:0-10835 GCA_035427325.1 Casimicrobiaceae bacterium | reverse complement strand
CGTCGTGCTCGGCGCGCAGCGCGATCTGGTAGAGGTTGCCGATGGCCTGGGTGTGGATCAGCGAGGCGATCGCCTGCTTCACGATCTCGAGGGCGCTGCGCGGCACCTCGCGCGGGCGGATGTGGAGATGCCCGTTGCGGATCACGTAGACGGTGCGCGAGCGGGCCGCCAGGTCCGAGAGCAGGATGTCGCGCGGAAGCAGGAACACCTGCGTCGTGGTGCCGCCGTCGACGTGCATCTCCTGGTAGCGCTTGCCGTCGACCTCGACGTCGATCATCGCCGGGGGAAGCTCGCCGGGAATGGCCGCGGAGGCGACGAGGATGCGCCGCACGAGATCGAGCGTGCGCGGCGTGCGCACCTCCGCCATCAGCGTCAGGTTCCAGAACACGGTCCGGCGCGTGTCGAGGTCGGTGGTCGCGACGAGCAGCGTCCGCCCGCGCAGCGACTCGCGCGCGAGCGCCTCGAGGACTTCGTCGGTCACGTTCGCCTCGACGAGCTTCTGCAGCGGCAGGTTGTCCGCGAGCGCGTCGTCGAACAGCGCGGCGCTGATGTTGCGCTCCTCGACGATGTCCTTCGACGACACCTCGGTGTAGAGGCGCGTGAGGGTCTTGTTCCACGCCGGCCCGAGGAACGCGAAAGGCGCGATGAGCGCGCCGGTCGACACGCCGGTCACGATCCGGAACTCGGGCCGGTCGCCGTGCTCGGTCCATCCGACCAGCAGCCCCGCGCCGAACGCGCCGTTCTGGCCGCCGCCCGAGAGCGCGAGGAAACTCGCTTCGGGCAGCACCGCGTCGTTGGGGACGCCCCGCATCGCGCGCTCGCGCTGGTAGGTTTCCTCGAGGTCGCGGCGGAGTTCTGCCGAGTCGTGCGGGTAATAGCGGATCGCCGGAGCATCGACGACCAGCGGCGGCCGCGCGTCCAGGACGGGCGGGGGCGGAAGCCTCGGCACCGACGAAACCAGCGACGCGCAGCCGGCGAGTCCCGCGACGGCCGCGACGGCGAGCGCGGCGATCGCGCGCGACACGGTGGTTCGAGGGATCAAGCTGCGTTGCCCCGGGGCGGATCGGGTGGCCGGCGATCCTGCGATCGTACCGGAGCGCCGGCGGATCGACCGCGCGAGCGTCCCTGGGCGACCGATTGGGCGCGGCCGCGCCCACGCGCGACGCGCTTCCGACATCAGGCGTCCGCCCGGGCCCGGGGAGCGTGCGCGTCGGCCGGCTCGTCGCCATCCGGCGCGTCGGCGAGGAAGCCCCCGCTCTGGTGCGCCCACAGCCGCGCGTAGAGTCCGCCGCGCGCGAGGAGCGTGCGGTGGTCGCCTTCCTCGACGACGCGACCGCGCTCGAGCACGACCAGCCGGTCCATCGCCGCGATCGTCGACAGCCGGTGCGCGATCGCGACGACGGTCTTGCCTTCCATCAGCCGGTAGAGGCTCTGCTGGATCGCCGCCTCGACCTCGGAGTCGAGCGCGCTGGTCGCCTCGTCGAGCAGCAGGATCGGCGCGTCCTTCAGCATCACGCGCGCGATGGCGATGCGCTGGCGCTGGCCGCCCGAGAGCTTGACGCCGCGCTCGCCGACGTGCGCGTCGTAGGCGCGCCGTCCCTTCGGGTCGGCGAGGCCGACGATGAAGTCGTGCGCCTCCGCGCGCCGCGCCGCGGCGAACATGCGCTCGTCGTCGGCGTCCGGCAGGCCGTAGACGATGTTCTCGCGCACCGACCGGTGCAGCAGGGACGTGTCCTGCGTGACCATGCCGATCTGCGCGCGCAGCGAGTCCTGGGTGGCGAGCGCGATGTCCTGCCCGTCGACGAGGATGCGGCCGCGCTCGGTGTCGTAGAAGCGCAGGAGCAGGCTGACGATCGTCGACTTGCCCGCGCCCGAGCGCCCGACGAGGCCGATCTTCTCGCCCGGCCGGATGTGCAGGTTCAGGTCGTCGATCACCTGCCCCTCGCCGCCGTAGGCGAAGCTCACGTGCTCGAATCGGATGTCGCCGCGGGTGACGACGAGCGGCTTCGCGTCCGGGCGGTCGACCACCGCATGCGGCTTCGCGATCGTGTTGATGCCGTCCTGCACGGTGCCGATGTTCTCGAAGAGCGCGGCCATCTCCCACATCACCCAGTGCGAGATGCCGTTCAGGCGCAGCGCCATCGCGGTCGCCGCCGCGACCGCGCCCGCGCCGACCTGGCCCAGCGACCACAGCCACAGCGTCGCGCCCGCCGTCGAGCCGATGAGCGCCATCGACAGCGCGTGGTTGACGATCTCGAATCCGGTGACGAGGCGCATCTGCCGGTGCACGGTCGAGAGGAACTCGCCCATCGCGCCCCGCGCGAACCCGGCCTCGCGCCGGGCGTGCGAGAAGAGCTTCACCGTCGCGATGTTCGTGTACGCGTCGGTGATGCGGCCGGTCATCAGCGAACGCGCGTCGGCCTGCTCGCGCGCGATCCGGCCGAGCCGCGGCACGAAGAAGCGCAGCGCCGCCACGTAGAGCGCGAGCCAGGCGACGAACGGGACCATCAGCATCGGGTCGAACCGGCCGAGCACCGCGAGCATCGTCGCGAAGTAGATGACGACGAAGACGACGAGTTCGGTGACGATGACCCAGGTGTCGCGCACCGCGAGCGCGGTCTGCATCACCTTGGTCGCGATGCGCCCGGCGAACTCGTCCTGGTAGAAACCCATGCTCTGCGCGAGCATCAGCCGGTGGTAGTGCCAGCGCAGCAGCATCGGGAAGTTGCCGGCGATCGCCTGCTGCTTCACCGCGGACTGCAGCGCGATCAGGAGCACGCTGCCGGCCAGCAGGGCCGCGAGCGCGAGGAGCCGGGTGCCCTCGGTCTCCCACAGCTTCGCCGGCTCCACCTTCGCGAGCCAGTCGACGACGTCGCCGAGGACGCCGAACAGCCAGGCCTCGAACACGCCGATGCCCGCCGACAGGAGCGTCAGCGCGACGAGCCAGATGCGCAGGCCTTCGGTCGCGGTCCACAGGAACGCGACGAAGCCGCGCGGCGGTCGCGAGGGCGGCGCATCGGGGAACGGGTCGACCAGTCGTTCGAAGTAAGGGAGCACGCGGGATCTCCGGCGGCGCGGCCCGGCGCCCGCGGCCTCGTGGGCCGCGGGCCGGCGTCGGGCGGCCGCGGGTCGCGAAGGATAGCGCAATGCGATTCCCGGCGCAGCCGGGTCCGCGCCGACCCTCCGCCGGCGCGGTTCTGCGCTACATTCGCCGGCCATGGAAGCGCGCGACCCGCGCGGACTGTCCGCGGAGGACCTCGGGGCCATCCTCGACGTCACGAGCGCGCTCGCCGCGCCGTTCGACCTGATGACGATGCTGGGCGAGGTGGTGCGAGCCGCGAAGCAGGTGCTGCACGCCGAGCGCGGGTCGGTCTGGCTGCACGAACCGGCGACCGACGAACTCGTGCTGCGGGTGGCGACCGGCATCGCGCCCGTCCGCGTGCGCTCCGGTTCGGGGCTCGTGGGGGCCTGCGCCCGCGAACGGCGCATCATCAACGTGCCCGACTGCTACGCGGACCCGCGCTTCGACCCCGGTGTCGATCGCGCGTCGGGCTTCCGGACGCGCTCGATGCTGACGCTCCCGCTCGTCGACCACCAGGATGCGCTGGTCGGGGTGATGCAGGTGCTGAACAAGGACGGCGGCGCGTTCGACGCCGCCGACGAGCGCCTCGCGTCCGCGCTGGCGGCGCAGTGCGCGGTCGCGTTGCAGCGCGTGCGCATGACCGAGGCGCTGATCGAGGGCGAGAGGATGCGCCGGGAACTCGAGATGGCGCGCGCCGTGCAGATGAGCACGCTGCCGTCGTCGATGCCCGCTGTCCCGGACTACGACCTGGCCGCGACGTTTCGTCCGGCCGAACTCACCGGCGGCGACACCTACGACGTCGCCTCGATCGACCAGGGATTGCTCGTCGTGCTGGGCGACGCGACCGGGCACGGCATCGCGCCTGCGCTCTCGGTCACGCAGATGCACGCGATGCTGCGCATGGCGTTCCGGCTCGGAGCGGACCTCGACACCGCCTACCTGCAGGTCAACAACCGCCTGTCGGAGACGCTCGCCGACGACCGCTTCATCACCGCGTTCGTCGGGCTCCTCGACCCGGTGATGCACCGCCTGCGCTTCCACAGCGGAGGACAGGGCCCGGTCGTCCGCGTCCGCGCCGCCGACGGCCTTTGCGACCGCTACAGGCCGACGAGCTTCCCGCTCGGCGCGATGGCGCTCGAGCGCGCGCGTCCGCCGGTCGATCTCGCCCTGGCGCCGGGAGACATCGTGGCGCTGCTCTCCGACGGTTTCTACGAGCGCGCGGACCCGTCCGGCGAACGCTTCGGCGAGGCGCGCGTCGAGGCGCTCCTGCGCGAGCGCCGCGACGCGCCGGCGGCCGAAGTGCTCGCGTCGCTCGAGCGCGCGGTCGAGGCGTTCGCGCGCGGCGCGCCCCAGCAGGACGACATGACCGCGGTGATCGTCAGGCGTACTGCGCCGCCCCGCGCGTTGTCGCGCTCGTTCGCGCGGAGCTTCGACTCGATCGCTTCGATGGTCGCGTTCAGCGCGGAGGCGTTCGATCGCCTCGGACTCGACCGGGCGCGCCTCGCGACCGTCGATTTCGCGGTGGAGGAACTGTTCACGAACATGGTCAAATACGCGGCCGGGAGCCGGTCGACGGTCGATGTCGAGATCCGGGCCGTGGGCGGCGGCGTCGAAGTGACGCTCGTCGATCGCGATGTCGAGCCGTTCGACGTGACGCGCGCGCCCGATGCCGACGTCCGCGCGCCGGTCGAGGCGCGTCGACCCGGCGGACTCGGGTTGCACCTCGTGCGCCGGATGGTCGACGCGATCGAGTATCGATACCTGGGCGAGACCCGGGAGAGCCGCACGACGTTTCGCGTGACCGGCACGGCCTGCGTGCACGACGACGCGGCGGGACCAGGGGGAGCAGATGCTGGCGATTGACTTCGGAGCGGACGGTGCCGTGGTCATGAACGGAAGGCTCGACGCGGCCCAGGCTCCGGCGGCGCAGTCGTTCCTCGACCGGACCCGCGGCGTCGTGACGATCGATTGCCGTGCGCTCGAGTACCTCTCGAGCGCCGGGCTGGGCGTCCTGCTCAAGACCCACAAGCGCCTCCTCGCCGGCGAAGGCCGCATCCGGCTCGTCGGAGTGGGCCCTCACTTGCGCGACATCTTCGTCTACTCGGGCTTCGACCAGCTCTTCGAGATCGAAGCCGCGCCATGATCCCGACGCATGGACCGCGCTCCGGTCGCCGGAGGAGTTCCGGGGCCCGCCGCACCGCCAACCTTCGCCGGCCTCCCGCGTAATTGTGGACAACGAGGCCGACGAAGTCCTGGTCGAACGGTATCGGAACGGTGACCGCGACGCGTACGCGGCCCTGGTGATCCGATACCAGCGCCCGGTCTTCAATGCGGCGTGGTGGGTGGTGAAGGACGCGGCCGACGCGAGCGACGTCGCGCAGAACGTGTTCCTCAAGATCGCCGAGCGCATCGACGATTTCGATCCGCAGTACCGGTTCTTCAGCTGGCTCTACCGGATCACGGTCAACGAGGCGCTCAACACCCTCCGGCGGCGCGGCCGCGAGGAATCGCTGGACGACGAGGTGGATGTTCCCGGTCCGGACGGCGACACGCCGGAACGGAAGTTCGAGGACGCCAGGCTGGCCGCGCGGCTGCGCGAAGCGATGGCGAGGATGTCGACCAACGACCGGACGGTGCTGGTGCTCCGGCACTTCTCGGAGCTGAGCTATCAGGAGATCGCGCAGGTCCTGGAACTGGACGAGAAGACGGTGAAATACCGGCTCCACGAGGCGCGTTCGCGCCTTCGGGGCATGCTCGGGGATCTTCGCGCCGAACGACGATGACTCCGAACGACACCGACCGCCTGATCCAGGCCGTCCTGGACGGCGAGGCCACGCCTGCGGAAGCCGCCGACCTCGAACGGCGCGCTGCTTCCAGTCCAACGATCGCCGCCCGGGTCGACGAGTGGCGCCGGGTGTTCGGGGCGCTGGCGCGCGTGCACGTCGCCCATGCACCGGAGGGCCTCGTGGCCGCGGTGATGGCGAATATTCCGCAACGACACCGGGCTCCCGCAGGCCAACCCCCTGCGCAAGCCGGTGTAATTGGCGTAGGTTCCGATGGCACCCGGGAGGCGATCCCGGGAGCCGTGCTCCGGCGGTCCCGGACGACCGCATCCGTGGAGGGTCATACCATGAGCGAACAGACGAACGATCCTGCCAACAGGCGGAAGATCTGGGTCGGCGCGGGGGTCGCGGCCGTTGCGATCGTCGTCGTTGCCGGTTTCATGCTCGACAAGCCGGCCACCGACACGCAGGGCACGATCCTCCCCGCGCAGCGCTATGTCGCGCCGCAGAACACCGCTGTGGATCTCCAGTCGACCGGCGCGCCGCGCCCGGCGGCGCTGCCGATGCCCTCAGGTCAAGCAGCCGGACAGGCCGCAGGACAGGCTGCGGGCCAGGCTGCGGGCCAGGCCGCCGGGCAGGCTGCTGGCCAGGCTGCGGGCCAGGCGGCTGCTCAGGCTGCGGGTCAAGCCGCCGGGCAGGCTGCGGGTCAGGCTGCGGGTCAGGCGGCTGCTCAGGCTGCGGGTCAAGCCGCCGGGCAGGCTGCGGGTCAGGCGGCTGGACAGGCTGCTGCCCAGGCGGCGGGACAAGCCGCAGGACAGGCCGCCGCGCGAGCTGCAGGCCAGGCTGCGGGCCAAGCCGCCGGGCAGGCCGCTGCGCGGGCTTCGGGTCAAGCTGCCGGCCAGGCCGCAGGCCAAGCGGCGGGTCAAGCTGCAGGCCAGGCGGCCGGACAGGCTGCGGGCCAAGCCGCTGCGCGAGCTGCGGGACAGGCGGCCGGTCAAGCAGCGGGTCAGGCCGCCGCGAAGGCGCAGTAACGACAGAAGCGCGGAGCGATCCGCCCCGAAGGCGACCGCCGGCCAGCGTGCCGGCGGTTTGCTTTTGACGGCTCCCCCCCTATGCTCTGGCGCATCGCGGGACCGGGGGGATCGACGATGCGCCGCCTGTGGGCTTGCCTGGGGCTGGTGGCGGCGTGCCATGCGCCGGGAACGCTGGCGCAGGAGTCGAATCCGCTCGGGCTCACCTACCTCGAGACGGCGGACCTGCGCCTCATCTGGTTCGACGGGCTCGAGTACCTGGCGCCGCACGCGGCGCGCACCTTCTCGAACTCCCTCGCCTGGCAGCGCGCGCGCTTCGACTGGAAACCCTCCGAGAAAGTCACGGTCCTGCTGAAGGACTACGCGGACTACGGCAACGCGGCCGCGAGCATCGCACCGCACAGCCGCCTCATCTTCGACGTCGCGCCGCTGTCGCACGCGTTCGAGACCTATCCGGCGACCGAGCGACTCTACGCGTTGATGAACCACGAACTCGTGCACATCGCGCAGGGCGACATCGCGAACGCCGATGACAACCGCTGGCGCAGGTTCTTCGGCGGCAAGGTCCTGCCGATGCCCGAGCATCCGGAGACACTGCTCTACAGCTACCTGACCGTACCCCGGTTCACGGCGCCGCGCTGGTACATCGAAGGCGGCGCCGTGTTCATGGAGACCTGGATGGGCGGCGGCGTGGGACGCGCGCAGGGCGGCTACGACGAGATGGTCTTCCGCGCGATGGTGCGCGACGACGCGCGCTTCTTCGGCCCGCTCGGGCTCGAGTCGCGCGGGACGCGCTCGGACTTCCAGTTCACCGCGAACGCGTACCTCTACGGCAGCCGGTTCATGACCTGGCTCGCCTACAGGTACGGCGCGGAGCAGGTCGTCGCGTGGATCCGCCGTGACGACGGCAGCGAGCGCTACTACGCGGACCAGTTCCGCAAGGTCTTCGGCCGGCCGCTCGACGACGCATGGAGCGAGTGGATCGCGTTCGAGAAGAACGTCGCGCAGAAGAACAACCTCGCAGAACTGCGCAAGCACCCGATCACGCCGGCGAAGCGCCTCGCGGCGGGCGCGGTCGGGTCGATCTCGCGACTCCACTACGACGAGGCGACCGGCACGCTGTACGGCGCCTTCCGCTATCCGGGCGTGGTCGAGCACGTCGGCGCGATCGACACGCGCGACGGCGGCGAGCGCCGCCTCGCCGACATCAAGCGGGCGATGCTCTACAAGGTCGCCTCCGTCGCGTTCGACCCGACGACGGACACGCTCTTCTACACGAACGACAACCTCGCGTTCCGCGACCTGATGGCGGTGAACGTGAAGACCGGCGAATCGAGGATGCTGTTCGAGGACGCGCGCGTCGGCGAGATCGTCGTGAACCCGGCCGATCGCGCGATCTGGGGCGTGCGGCACGAGAACGGACTCGCCTCGATCGTCCGCCTCGCCCCGCCCTACGACGAGTGGCGGCGCGTCGCGGCCTTCCCCTACGGCAACGTGCCCTACGACCTCGACGTCTCGCCCGACGGGAAGCGGCTCTCGGCCTCGGTCACCGAGAGTTCGGGCGAGCAGTTCGTGCGCGTCTTCGAGATCGAACGGCTCGCGGCCGGCGACCTCGCGCCGCTCTCCGAGTTCAGGTTCGGCCAGTCGGTGCCCGAGAGCTTCGTGTTCTCGAAGGACGGGCGCTACCTCTACGGCAGCAGCTACTACACCGGCGTGTCGAACATCTTCCGCTACGAAGTCGCCACCGGGAAGATCGACGCCGTGTCGAACGCGGAGACCGGCTTCTTCCGGCCGCTGCCGCTCTCGGACGGACGGCTCGTCGTGCTCGACTACACGGCGGCGGGCTTCGTGCCGGCGATCATCGATCCGAAGCCGCTCGAGGACGTGAGCGCGATCACGTTCCTCGGCGCGCAGGTCGCCGAGTCCTCGCCGGTCGTGAAGTCCTGGCAGGTCGCGCCCGCCTCGGGCGTCGACCTCGACAAGGCGATCCTCGAGCAGGGGCCCTACAGGCCCTGGCGCCACCTGTCGCTCGCCAACGCGTTCCCGGTGCTGCAGGGCTACAAGGAGTCGGTGGGCGTCGGCTACCGGTTCAACGTCTCCGACCCGCTCGGCTTCGCCAACCTCGGCATCGTCGCCGCGTATTCGCCGGACAGCGACCTGCCGCAGGACGAGCGCACCCACGTCTCGATCGACGCGAGCTATCTCGGGTGGCGCGGGTCGCTCGCGTGGAACCGGTCGAACTTCTACGACCTGTTCGGGCCCACCAAGCGCAGCCGCAAGGGGTTCGCGGCGACGATCGGCTACGACCACCTGCTGATCTGGGACGACCCGCGCCGCCTCACGCTCAAGCTCGACCTCGCCCACTACGACAGGATCGACACGCTGCCCAACGCGCAGAACGTCGCGACGACCTCCGACCGGCTCACCACGGCCTCGGCCGGACTTTTCTACACCGACGTGCGCCGCTCGATCGGCGCGGTCGACGACGAGAAGGGTCTCGCCTGGAACGCGGTCGCGACGGTCAACCATGCCGACGGCGAGACGCTGTGGCAGCTGCGCGGCGGACTCGACCTGGGCTTCGCCCTGCCGCTGCGCAACTCGTCGATCTGGCTGCGCACCGTCGCCGGCGTCGCGTCGGACGAACCGGAGAATCCGGTCGCGCCGTTCTATTTCGGCGCCTTCGGCAACAACTACGTCGACAGCGGCGTCGTCAAGCGCTACCGCGAGTACTACGCGTTCCCCGGCTTCGACATCGACGAACTCTCCGGCACCACGTTCGTGCGGCCGATGCTCGAATGGAACCTGCCTCCGGTCGCGTTCGAGTCGGTCGGGGGACCCGCGTTCCACCTGCAGTGGATGCGCCCGGCGGTGTTCGGCTCGGCGCTGTGGACCGATGTCGACCGGCCGTCGCGGCGCAACGACTACCAGAACGTCGGCGGGCAGGTCGACTTCCACTTCTCGGTCCTGCACTGGTACGACATGACGTTCTCGGTCGGCTACGCGGCGGGATACCGGGGCGGCCGGTACGCAGGCGACGAGTGGATGGTCTCCCTCAAGATCATGTGATGTCGGCCGCCCTCCTGTCGCACCTCCTGGTCGGCCTCCTGCCGGTCGTGCTGTTCCTGCTCGTGCTGCTGTGGCTCGACAGCTACAAGCTCGTCTCGATGCGCCTCGTGCTCGCGGTGACCGGCTGCGGGGTGGCCGCCGCCCTCGCGTGCTACTACGCCAACGGCGCGCTCGTCGGGGCGCTCGCCCTCGACGTCGCGACCTACGCGCGCACGCTCGGACCGCTGGTCGAGGAGGCGGCGAAGGGGCTCATCGTCGTCGCGCTGATCCGCGCGCACCGGATCGGGTTCCTCGTCGACGCCGCGATCTGCGGCTTCGCGGTGGGCGCCGGGTTCGCGATCGTCGAGAACCTGCAGTACCAGCGCCTGCTGCCCGACGCGGGGCTCGCTACCTGGATCGTGCGGGGTTTCGGCACCGCGATCATGCACGGCGGGGTCACGGCGATCTTCGCGATGATGGGGCTCGCGCTCTCCGAGAAGGCGGCGCGTGCAGGCTTCGCCGCGTTCCTGCCGGGCTACGCGCTCGCGGCCACGCTGCACGCGGCGTTCAACCTCCTCGGCGGATCGCCGCGCGCCGCGACGCTCATGGTGCTCGCGGTGCTGCCGCCGCTCATGATCGTCGTGTTCCAGCGGAGCGAGCGCGCGGTGGGCGCATGGCTCGGGCGCGGCTTCGACGCCGACGCGGCGATGCTCGCGTCGATCCACTCCGGGCGCTTCGCCGACTCGCCGGCCGGCCGCTACCTGGAGACGCTGCGCCGGCGCTTCCGGGGGCCGGTGGTCGCCGATCTCCTGTGCTACCTGCGGCTCCACACCGAACTCGCGCTCCGCGCGAAGGGCGTGCTGATGATGCGCGAGCACGGCTTCGACGTTCCCG
>DAOMBL010000066.1:0-10846 GCA_035427325.1 Casimicrobiaceae bacterium | reverse complement strand
CAACTGACAGACGTGGAACGCCAGTCCGACATGAAGCGTGCCCAGGCGCAGGTGCGGGGGCTCGACGCGGAAGCCGATCTCGCAGGCACCGGACGCAGCCCCGGCTGGAGAGCCAAACTCACCTACGGCATCCGCAACCCCGACTTCGGCAACATGATCTCGCTGATGGTGCGCGTCGACCTGCCGTGGTCGCCGGGCACGCGGCAGGACCGCGAGCAGGCTGCGAAGCTCAGGGAGCGCGATGCCGCCCGCGCGCAACAGGACGACCTTCGTCGCGCGCGGGAGGCCGAGGTGCGCCAGACGATCGCGGAGTGGGAGGCGACGCGCACGCAGGCGCTGCGCGTGCGCGAAGAACTCGTGCCGATCGCCGAGCGCCGCGTCGAGGCGGCGCTCGCGGCCTACCGTGGTGGCGGTCAGGCGCTCGCCCCAGTGCTGGACGCGCGACGCGCGGTCCTCGACGCGCGTCTCGCCGCGCTCGGCTTCGAACAATCGGCCGCCCGCGCCTGGGCCTGGCTCGCCACGCTGACCTCCGGAGAACCCTCATGACCTCGAACCCCGAACGCGGTGCGTCCGCGACGACGGTGGCGATCGCACTTTCGATCGCCGTGATCGCCGGCCTCGCCGGCTACCTGATCGGCACGCGCTCCCATGGCGATGCTCCTGCTCCTGCGCCTTCCGCGGAAGGCGCGGGCGAAGGCGCGGTTCTCACCGACGCATCGGGCCGTCGCGTCCTCTACTGGCACGACCCGATGGTGCCCGGGCAGCGCTTCGACAAGCCCGGCAAGAGCCCGTTCATGGACATGCAACTCGTTCCGGTCTACGCGGACGCCGCGGCGGATCGCGGCGAGGTGTCGGTGAGCCCGCGGCTCGTCCAGAACCTCGGCGTGCGCACAGTCGAGGCGCGCGAGGGCGCGCTCGCGACCGGCTTCCGCGCCACCGGCGCGGTCGCGATCGACGAACGCACGCTCGTCGGCGTGCAGTCGCGCGTGCAGGGCTACGTCGAGAAGCTCTTCGTCCGCGCGACCTTCGATCCGGTGCGCGCCGGAGCGCCGATCGCCGACCTGTTCGCGCCCGAATGGGTCGCGGCGCAGGAGGAGTACCTGGCGCTCCGCGCGAGCCGCCATCCCGATGCGAATGCGCTCGCCGACGCCGCGCGCAACCGGTTGCGCCTCCTCGGCATGCCCGACGACGAGATCGCGCGCGTCGAGCGCGAGGGCAGGAGTTCGAGCCGCGTGCGCGTCGCGGCGCCGGTCGACGGCATCGTCTGGGAGATCGGCGCGCGCGACGGCATGGCGGTCCTGCCGGGGACCAACCTCGTGCGTCTCGCGGCGCTCTCGCCGGTCTGGGTGATCGCCGAGGTCCCCGAGGCGCAGTCGGCGCTGGTGAAACCCGGCACGCCGGTCGAGGTCCGGGCGACCGCGCATCCGGACCGGACATGGCGCGGTCGCGTGCAGACGCTGCTCCCCGAGGTGAACGCCGCGACGCGCACCGTGCGCGCACGCATCGAACTCGCGAATCCAGGCGGTGCGCTGAAGCCCGGCATGTTCGCCACCGTCGCGTTCCACGACGCGAAGGCGCGGTCGGCGGTGCTCGTGCCGTCCGAAGCGGTCATCCGCACCGGAACACGCGACGTGGTCATCGTCGCGACCGACGATGGACGCTACGCTCCGGTCGACGTCCGCGTCGGACGCGAGTCGGGCGACATGACCGAGATCGAGCGCGGCGTCGCGGCGGGAACGAAGGTCGTCGCGTCGGGACAGTTCCTGATCGATTCGGAGGCGAGCCTGCGCGGTGTGCTCGCGCGCATGAACCCGGAAGGCGAGCCCGCGAAGCTCGCGCAGGCGTCGACAGCAGCCGATCCGCACGCCGGACACGGCGCCGGCGCGAAGGCCGCCGATCCGCATGCGGGGCACGGACCCAGAACGAAGGCGCCGGCCGCCGCGCTCCACAAGGCGTCCGGCGTCGTGCGCGCGATCGCGGGCCGCGACGTGTTCATCGAGCACGGCGCGATGCCGAGCGCGGGCATGGGCGCGATGACGATGGGCTTCAAGGCGCCCGCCGCGGGCGTTCCCGCGGCCGTGAAGCCGGGCGTGCGCGTCGATTTCGAGTTCACGATCACCGACGCGGGGGCCTTCGAACTCGCGCGCATCGCTCCGGCCGCGCCGGCGAAGGGGGGCGCGCGGTGATCGCCGCGGTGATCCGCTGGTCGGTCGCGAACCGACTGATCGTGCTGCTCGCGGCGGCCGCGCTCGCCTTCGGCGGCATCGCGGCCGTCCGCACGATTCCGCTCGACGCGATCCCGGACCTCTCCGACACGCAGGTGATCCTCCGCACGACCTGGCCGGGCCAGGCGCCGCAGATCGTCGAGGACCAGGTCACCACGCCGCTGACCACGATGATGATGTCGGTGCCCGGCGCGAAGGTGGTGCGCGGATACTCGTTCTTCGGCGACTCGTTCGTCTACGTGCTGTTCGAGGACGGCACCGATCTCTATTTCGCGCGCTCGCGCGTGCTCGAGTACCTGAACCAGGCGCAGGGGCGATTGCCGCCGGGGGCGAAGGCCTCGCTCGGACCGGATGCGACCGGCGTCGGCTGGATCTACGAGTACGCGCTCGTCGATCGCAGCGGCCGCCACGACCTCGCCGAACTGCGCGCGCTGCAGGACTGGTTCCTGCGCTACGAACTGAAGAGCGTGCCGGACGTCGCGGAGGTCGCGACCGTGGGCGGCATGGTCAAGCAGTACCAGGTCGTGCTCGACCCGGCGCGGCTCGCCGCCTACAACCTGCCGGTCGCGAAGGTCGTCGAGGCGATCCGCGCGGCGAATCGCGAGGTCGGCGGCTCGGTGCTCGAACTCGCCGAGGCCGAGTACATGGTTCGCGTGCGCGGCTACCTGAAGACGCTCGACGACTTCCGCCGGATCCCGGTCAAGACCGGCGATTCCGGCACGCCGGTGATGCTCGCGGACGTCGCGCGCATCCAGGCGGGGCCCGAGATGCGCCGCGGGATCGCCGAACTCGACGGCGAGGGCGAGGTGGTCGGCGGCATCGTCGTGCTGCGCTCGGGGCGCAACGCGCACGCCGCGATCGCGGGCGTCAAGGCGAAGCTCGAGTCGCTGAAGGCGGGCCTGCCTCCCGGCGTCGAGATCGTCGAGACCTACGACCGCTCGGGACTGATCGAGCGTGCGGTCGAGCACCTCGCTCGCAAGCTCGTCGAGGAGTTCGCCGTCGTGGCGCTCGTGTGCCTCGCGTTCCTCGTGCATCTGCGCTCGTCGCTCGTCGCGATCGTCTCGCTGCCGCTCGGCGTGCTCGCGGCCTTCCTCGTGATGCGCATGCAGGGCGTGAACGCCGACATCATGTCGCTCGGCGGCATCGCGATCGCGATCGGCGCGATGGTCGACGCGGCGATCGTGATGATCGAGAACGCGCACCGCAAGCTCGAGGACTGGCGCCACGCGAACGCGGATCGCGCGGTCGGCGGAAGGCCCCCGGAGCCGACGGCCGAGGAACGCTGGAGGCTCGTCGTCGATGCTTCGACCGAAGTCGGCCCGGCGCTCTTCGTGAGCCTCCTCATCATCACGCTGTCGTTCGTGCCGGTGTTCGCGCTCGAGGCGCAGGAGGGACGGCTGTTCAAGCCGCTCGCCTACACGAAGACCTACGCGATGGCGGCCTCCGCGGCGCTCGCGATCACGCTCGTCCCGGTGCTGATGGGCTACGTGATCCGCGGTCGCATCCCGCCGGAGAGCGCCAATCCGATCAACCGGGGGCTCATCGCCGTGTACCGGCCGGCCCTGCGCGCGGTGCTCGCGTGGCCGAAGGCGACGCTCGCGGTCGCCGCGCTCGCGCTCGTCGCGACCGCGTGGCCGGCGTCGCGACTGGGTGGCGAGTTCCTGCCCCCGCTCGACGAGGGCGACCTGCTCTACATGCCGACCGCGCTGCCCGGCCTCTCCGCCGGCAAGGCCGCCGAACTGCTGCAGCAGACCGACCGGATGATCCGCGCGGTGCCCGAGGTCGCGGGCGTGTTCGGCAAGATCGGTCGCGCGGAGACGGCGACCGATCCGGCGCCGCTCGAGATGATCGAGACGACGATCCGGTTCAAGCCGCGCGATGAATGGCGCGCCGGCATGACGATGGAGAAGCTCGTCGAGGAACTCGACCGCACGGTGCGCGTCCCCGGCCTGTCGAACATCTGGGTGCCGCCGATCCGCAACCGCATCGACATGCTCGCGACCGGCATCAAGAGCCCGATCGGCATCAAGGTGGCCGGAACCGATCTCGCGGGCGTCAACACGACGGCGCGCGCGATCGAGCGCGTGGCGCGCGAGGTGCCCGGCGTGACCTCGGCCTTCGCCGAGCGGCTCGAAGGCGGCCGCTACGTCGACGTGACGATCGACCGCAATGCCGCGGCGCGCTACGGGCTCAGCGTGAACGACGTCCAGGACGTCGTCTCGGCGGCGGTGGGCGGCGAGAACATCGGCGAGACGATCGAGGGGCGCGCGCGCTTCCCGATCTCGGTGCGCTATCCGCGCGAGGTGCGCGATTCGGTCGACGAATTGCGCAGGCTGCCGATCGTGACGGCGCAGGGCGCGCAGATCCCGCTCTCGGCGGTCGCGAGCGTGCGCATCGCCGACGGCCCACCGATGATCCGCAGCGAGAACGCCCGGCTCTCCGGCTGGGTGTACGTCGACGTGCGCGGCCGCGACCTCGTGTCGGTCGTCGATGACCTCAAGGCGGCGGTCGCGCGCGACGTCCGCCTCGCGCCGGGCACCTCGGTCGCGTGGTCGGGGCAGTACGAGTACCTCGAGCGCGCCAAGGCGCGGCTCGCCTACATCGTCCCGCTGACGCTCCTCGTGATCTTCGTGCTGCTCACGCTCGCCTTCCAGCGCGTCGACGAGGCGCTCCTCATCATGCTGGCGGTGCCGTTCGCGCTCGTCGGCGGCACCTGGCTCCTGTGGATGCTCGGCTACGCGTCGTCGGTGGCGACCTCCGTCGGCTTCATCGCGCTCGCGGGCGTCGCGGCGGAGTTCGGCGTCGTGATGCTGATCTACCTGCGCCACGCCTGGGAGGCGCGGCTCGCCGCGGGCGCCGCCCCGACCGAGACGCTGCTCCGCGAGGCGATCGAGGAGGGCGCGGTGCTGCGCGTGCGGCCGAAGGCGATGACCGTTGCCGTGATCCTCGCCGGCCTCGCGCCGATCATGCTGAGCCAGGGCACCGGCGCCGAGGTGATGCAGCGCATCGCCGCGCCGATGGTGGGCGGCATGGTCACCGCGCCGCTCCTCTCCATGTTCGTGATCCCGGCCGCCTACCTGCTGCTGCGCCGTCGCGGCCTCGCGCGCGGGCGGGTCGCGACCGAAAGGGAAGCCGCGCCGGAACCCGTTCCGGGATAGCGGCAGGCGACCGCGTCAGCGGAACGGGTGCGCCGCGATCCAGTGCCGCGCGATGTCGATGCGCCGCGCGAACCAGACGCCGTCATGCGCCCGCGCATGGTCGACGAAGCGGGCGAGGGCGGCGAGCCGTGCCGGGCGCCCCACGATCCGGGCGTGGAGGCCGACCGAGAGCATCTTCGGCTGGTCGAGGCCGGCCGGATCGCCTTCAGCGTAGAGGGTGTCGAAGGCGTCGCGCAGGTAGGCGTGGAACTGGTCGCCGCTGTTGAACCCCTGCGGCGTCGCGAAGCGCATGTCGTTGGTGTCGAGCGTGTAGGGGACGACGAGGTGCGGAACGCGGCCGCGCGCGCAGTCGACTTCGGTCCAGTACGGCAGGTCGTCGGCGTAGCTGTCGGCGTCATAGACGAAACCGCCGTGCTCGACGACGAGGCGGCGCGTGTTCGGGCTGTCGCGTCCGGTGTACCAGCCTTCGGGCGCGCGTCCGGTGAGGCGCACGATCGCCTCGACCGCGCGCTCCAGGTGCTCGCGCTCCACCTGCTCGGGCACAGACTGGTAGCTGATCCAGCGCCAGCCGTGGCAGGCGATCTCGTGGCCGTCGCGAAGGCAGGCGTCGACCACCTGCGGATTGCGGGCGAGCGCCATGCCGACGCCGAAGACCGTGAGCGGGATCCCGCGCTCGCGGAACAGCCGGAGCACGCGCCAGACGCCCGCGCGCGACCCGTACTCGTAGAGCGATTCCATCGAGAGGTGGCGCGCGCGGAACGCCTGCGCGCCGACGATCTCCGAGAGGAAGGTCTCGGACGCCTCGTCGCCGTGCAGCACCGAGTTCTCGCCGCCTTCCTCGACGTTGAGGACGAACTGGACGGCGATGCGCGCGCCCTGCGGCCAGCGGGGATGCGGCGGATCCTCGCCGTAGCCCGCGAGGTCGCGCGGGTAGCGTGGTTCGATCGCGTCGGCGGTCATCGGTTCGTGGGATCGATCGGACGGGGGCGAGCATACTCCGGCGCGCGCGATCTGAAGCGGCGCGCGCCTTCCGCCAGCACCCGAAGCGAACGTTCACGGCGGTTCGGCGCGGCGCGTGCGGGCCGCCCGCTTCCGCGTCGTGGTATTTTATCGCCCGCTCGAACGCCTCCCGGCACGGTTGGCCTGTGCCGCCGGGCGGGTTCCCGTCGTCAGCCCGCATGCCCACGATGAAGCACGCGCGCTCTTCACACGATGTTCGTACCTGCGCGCGCTCGCTCGCGTTCGCGCTGGTCGTCGGCTTCGTCGTGCCGGCGGTCGCGGGTACGCAGCACGACGTGGCCGTCGCACCGGCTCCGGGCTCCGTGGGGGAGGATCCGAAGTTCCGCTTCCTGTTCGATCCGCTCGCGGCCTGGCCGGCCAGCATGACCTGGACCTACAACGCCTCCGGTGCTCCCGCGGCGTTCGCGAACGCCTCGTCGGTCACCGACGCGATGCAGCAGGTCGTCGCGGCCTGGGCGTCGGTGTGCCGCATCGAGGCGATCTACGGTGGACCGACGTCCATTCCGCCGGAGACCCTGGTCGCCGACGGCGAGGGCGGGTCGCAGCCCGACCTGGTGAACGTCCTCGGCTGGAAGGCGACGCCGGCCGGCATTTCCGGATACACGATCGCGCACTCGGGGTGGTTCGAAGGCGGCGGCCTCGCGCCGATCGTCGACGCCGACATCGTGATCGACCCGGTCAAGGTCACCACGGGCGCATTCCTGACGCGCCTCCTGCTGCACGAGTTCGGACACCTGCTCGGCATCAACCATTCGCAGCTGAACGGGACGCTGATGTCGGGGCCGCCGTACTCCGACTACAACTCGCTGTCGGCGTTGACGCCCGACGACATCCGCGCCTGTCGCTGCCTCTACGGTTCGCCGCCGGGGGTGTCCGCCGGAGTGCTCTGCACGGCGCCGCCGCTGCTCGATTTCGGCGCGCAGACGGTCGGTTCGTCGTCGCAGAAGTCCTTCCAGTTCGCCAACCAGGGCAACGCTCCGGTCGCGATCTCCTCGTCGACAGCATCGCCGTCCGCGTGGCAGGTTTCGGGATGCGGCGCGGGAACGACGCTCGGACCGGGCGTGAACTGCACGATGCAGGTCACGTTCACGCCCGGCGCGGCCGGCGACCAGAGCGGCTTCCTGACGATCGACGTCGGCGAGTCCGCACCCTACCGCATCCGGCTGATCGGCTCCGGTTCCGGCGGGTCGTCGAGCCCGTTCACCGCCTCTCCGGGCGACCTCGACTTCGGGCTGGTCCCGATCGCGACGCCGGCGACGACGCAGCGCGTGACCATCGGCAACGCGGGCCAGACGACGGTGACGATCGCCGCGCTTCAATTCCAGGGACTGCAGGCCAACGAGTTCACGCGCTCGGGCCTGTGCAAGCCCGGACAGAACCTGCCGCCCAACGGCGTGTGCACGGTCGACATCGGATTCCTGCCGGCGGCGAGCGGTCCGCGCAGCGCCGAACTCGTGGTGTCGACCTCGGACGGTCGCGCGATGTCGCTTCCCGTGCAGGGTTCCGGCCTGGTGCCGCTCCCGACCCCGGAACCGGTCCGCGCACCGCCGGTCACGGTCGTCGAGTACTACCACGCCGGCACCGATCACTACTTCGTCACCATCGGCGCCGACGAGATCGCCGCGCTCGACACCGGGCTCTTCCCCGGCTGGGTCCGCACCGGACTCACCTACAAGGCGTACGCGGTGTCGCAGCCGGGGCAATCGCCGATCTGCCGCTTCTGGCTGCCCGCGCCGGCGAATTCCCACTTCTACTCGGCGAATCCCGCCGAGTGCGCGGTCGTGCAGCAGATCATCCCGAACGCGATCCTCGAATCGACGGCGGTGATGTACCTCGGATTGCCCAACCCGATCTCCGGGGTGTGCGCCGCGGGGACGATTCCGGTCTACCGCGTCTGGAACCATCGCGCGGATACGAACCACCGCTACACGACCAATATCGGCGTCCGCAACCAGATGGTCGCCAAGGGCTACGTTCCCGAGGGGAGCGGTCCCGACATGGTCGTGCTCTGCGCACCGCAGTGACCGGTCGGCGGCCGCGGCCGCGTCAGAAGAGCGCGGACTGCTTCGGCGGCTTGCGTGCAGGAGGGGGCGGCGGAGGTTCCGCCGATGCCCCGGGCGGAGGCGCCTCCAGCGGCTCGATCAGCGACGGATCGTCGTGCCGGATGCTGCCGACCCGCGTGGAGACCGGCGTCCAGCGCATTGCGGCGGACGGATAGGGCGCGAGGAGATCGGCGGGATCGGCGATCGAGGGATCGAGCCAGCGCGCGTAGGCCTCGGGCGGCACGATGACCGGCATGCGCTCGTGCACCGCGCGCAGCAGGTCGTTCGCCTGCGTCGTCACGATCGTGCAGGTGTCGAGCGGTTCGCCCTCCGGGCCGAGCCAGCGCTCCGAGAGGCCGGCGAGCGCGAAAGGACCACCGTCGGCCATCGCGATGTGCACCGGCTGCTTGCCGCCGTCGCGCGGCATCCACTCGTAGAAGCCCGACGCCGGAAGGAGGCAGCGGTGCCGCCGGTAGGCGGTGCGGAACGCCGGCTTCTCCTTCGGCGTCTCGCCGCGGGCGTTGATCATGCGCGAGCCGATCGACGGATCCTTCGCCCAGCGCGGGACGAGTCCCCAGCGGACCAGGACGAGTTCGCGCGCGCCCTGGGCATGGACGCGCACGATCGGCACGTCCTGCATCGGCGCGATGTTGTAGCGCGGCGCGAGCGCCGGGGGCGCGGGGAGCCCGAATGCGAGCGCGATCGCGGCCGGGGAGGCGTGCAGCTCGTACCGGCCGCACATCGCGTCAGGCTCCGTCGGCGCGCGCGTCGCCCGTTCCGGCGGCGAGGAGCCTGCGCGCGGTCTTCGCGACCTGCAGCGTATCCCAATAGGCGTAGCTCGCCACCGCCGCCGCGCCGGCGATCGGTACCCAGCGAGTCGCCGCGGTGCCGGCGAGGCGCTGCGACACGGCGACGCTCACGCCCGCGAGGGCGCCCTGGAGCGCGCCCGTGCCCAGTTGCCGGAGCACGAAGCGCTGGCCCGCGCGCACCGCGACATCGCGCAGCACCTGGCTCGCCGCGTGGCGGAAGAGGCAGTAGAGCATGTGGGTTCGCGTGAGTTCCCCTTCGCGGCCGTAAAGACCGAAGATGTCCGCGACCATCTGCCGCTGGATGCGCCAGATCACGTAGATGTCGGGCAGCACCGTGAGCATGCCCAGGGGCCCGGGCGGAAGCGCGAGGGAGCCGGACACCATCGCAGCGCGCTGGGCGGCCTCGCGCGCGAGGCGGTCGGCGGCGGCATCCGGATGGTCGACCTCGCGGGAGCGGGGCGCGGGCACACGCGAGATCACGCGCTCGATCGCTCCGGTGACCTCGCGCGCGTTGTGCATCGATGCGTCGGTTGGGCGGCTCATTGTCGTACGGGGGGCATCGCGGACAGGATAGCGCGTCGCGGGACCGCGCGGCGGCCGGCTCGCCCGGCAGGTCGTTAGAATGCGCCTCTTTGGACAGTGCTTTCGCGATGCCGGTGCCTCGTCTCGTGTCGACCACGTCCTGCTCCGCAGCGGGCACTTCGCGCCGCTGACGACGCCCGCGATGCGCGCGTTCGGATTCGCAGGGTGGTCGGGCAGCGGGAAGACCACGCTGATCGAGCAGGTCATCCCGAAGCTCGTCGCCCGGGGGCTCGCCGTATCGCTCATCAAGCACGCGCACCACGAGTTCGACATCGACCGGCCTGGCAAGGACAGCTTCCGGCACCGCGCGGCGGGGTGCGACGAGGTCCTCGTGACGTCCACCTGGCGCTGGGCGCTGATGCGCGAACTGCGCGGGGAGCCGGAACTCTCGCTGGGGGAGGCGTTGACCCGCCTCTCGCCGTGCGACCTCGTCCTGGTCGAAGGATTCAAGGCGGCCAGGCTCCCCAAGCTCGAGATCCGCCGGACCGAACTCGGCAAGCCCTGGCTCCACCCGGACGACCCCCACATCCTCGCCATAGCCTCGGACGCAAAGCCCCCTGCCTCGGCAGGGGTACGCCCGTGGTTCCATCTCGACGCATGCGACGAAATCGCAACGTTCATCGCCGCCCATGCCCGGGCGGTTCCCTGGGACGATTGACGCCGACCGGAGTCGAGGGGTAGGGTGAACTTGCAGGGCGCCGCGCGGACCAACGAGGGGCATGCCCCGAACCGCGCCCGGGGGCCGGAACCGGCGGCCTGACGATAAGCCATGAAGATTCAGTCGTTTGCGTTGGTTGCGCTGTTCGGGGTTGCCGCATCGGCCGCCCCGGTGGCCGCGCAGGCGCCCGCCGGTTTCTATGGTGGAATCGTCCTGCAGGAAGGCGCCCGCGCGGCCGGTGTCTCCCTCGGCGGCGACGTCGTTCGCGGACTTCGGGTGCCCGGGGCCGACGAGGCGGCGACCGCACAGTTCTTCGGCGGCTACCGATGGCGGAACGACCTCGCGATCGAAG
>DAOMBL010000065.1:0-10902 GCA_035427325.1 Casimicrobiaceae bacterium | reverse complement strand
GAAGCCCGACCCACGGCGATGGCACCGCATCCAGTCGGGCTGAAGCCCGACCCACAGCAAGCCCCACTTACAGGATCCGACCGTCCTCCATGCGGAGGACGCGCTGCGCGACGGCGAGGCTCGCGGGGCGGTGGGTGATGAGGAGCACGGTGCGGTCGGCGAGGGCGTCGCGCGCGCCTTCGAGGAAGTCGATCTCACCCTGCGGATCGAACATGGCCGTGGCCTCGTCGAGAACGAGGATCGGCGGATCCTTGAGGAGAGCGCGCGCGAGCGCGAGGCGCTGTTGCTGGCCGCCGGAGAGCCGCACGCCGCGATCGCCGATGCGCGTTTCGTAGCGCTGCGGCAGCGCGACGATGAATTCGTGCGCGCGCGCGAGCCGTGCCGCGCGCTCGATGTCCTCGTCGGAGGCGTCCGCGCGCCCGTAGGCGATGTTGTCGCGGACGCTCGCGTTGAAGAGCAGCACGTGCTGCGGCACGACGCCGACCTGGCGGCGCAGGCTCTCGAGCGACACCGTCGCGATGTCGTGTCCGTCGATCGTGATCGTTCCGCCGCTGCGCTCGTGCAGGCGGGTGAGCAGGTGGACGAGCGTGCTCTTGCCGGCGCCGTTCGGGCCGACGATCGCGACGGTCTCGCCGGCGGCGATGCGGAGATCGAGGCCGTCGAGCGCGGGCGGGCGGCCGGGATAGGCGAACGACACCTGATCGAACACGATCGCGCCGCGCGCCGGCGGGAGCGTGAAGCCCGTGCCCGTGTCCGGTTCCGGCGTCTCGTCGAGCGCGTGCATCAGGCGGGCGAGCGCTCCGCGTGCCGTCTGCGTGCTTCCATAGACGTCGGCGAGTCCCGCCACCGGCCGCGTGAGCAGCATCGCGTAGAGCACGAAACTCACGAGTTCCTGCGGCGACAGGGCGCCGCCGGTGACCCGTGCGCCGCCCAGCCACAGCAGCGCGACGATGCCCGCCGCCGCCACGAACTGCAGCGCGGGGCCGAGCGCCGCCTGGATGCGCAGTTGCCGCGTCGTGAGCCGCATGATCCGGTCGACCTGATTGCGGTAGCGCGCGGACTCGTGCCGCTCGCGCGTGAACGACTTGATCGCGGGCAGCATGCCGAGGTTCTCGTCGGCGATCGCGACCGCCGCGGCGTGCTCCTCCTGCAACTCCGAGGCGAGCGGGCGCAGCCGCCGTCCCGCGATCTTGGCGGCGAGGTAGAAGAGCGGCACGGCGAGCATTGCGAGCGCGGCCATCGCCGGTTCCAGCCGGAACATCATCGCGAGCGCGCCCGCGACGGTGGCGGCGAGCGGGACCAGCGCGACCACGGTGCCGGCCAGGTACTCGCCGACGACGTAGACGTCGCTCGTCAGCAGCGCGAGCGTCTCGCCGTGGCGCCGCTGGTGGAAGAACGAGAGCGGCAGCGCCTGCAGGTGATCGTAGACACGCACCTTCAGTGCGGAGACGATGCGTTCGGCCGTGCCGCCCAGCAGGACCGCGTTGGCGAAGCGCAGCAATGCCTGGACCGCGAAGAGCGCGAGCATGGCGACGAGGATCGTCGTCGTGGGCACCGCGACGTCGCCGCCGGGCAGCAAGGCGCCCGCGAGCGCCCCGCCGAGCCAAGGCACCGCGAGCGCGGCGGCGGTCTCCGCGAGCATCAGCAGCATGCACAGGGCGAGCGCGCCCCGATGCGGACGGGCGAGTGCGGTGAGGATGCGGAGGTCGTTCGAGAGCACGGCGCCTGCCACGGATTCAGCGCTCCCGCGCAGATCGGCGCGGGACGAGCCTGCCGAACCAGCGCTGCACGTGCAGCAACGGAAGCGCGCGGCCCTGCGCGTCGGGGAAGCGCTCGCGCATGTAGCTGGCGTCGGGCAGAACGCGTCCGGCGAGGCAGGCGAGGCGCGCGCGCATGGTCGGGACCGCGCGGAATTCCAGCCACTCGCGTCGCAGGCGGCCTGCGCGGAGGAATCCGGCGCCCGAGGTCGCCATCGGGCTGCGCTCGAGCGATGCGATCAGTGTGTGAAGGTGCGCCGACGGCATGGAGCCTGCGCACTGCCGCAGGCCTTCGATCGCGATCGCCGCGAATCGCTTTTCGCCGGCGAGGCCGACGAAGCGCGCGAGCGCATGGTCGTCCATCGCGTCTGCCAGCACGCGGAAGTCGTGGAGCCAGATCAGCCGGTCGCCGCTGCCCGGCTCGACGAGTGCGTTGCCGGCGGCGCGGTGAAGGAGCGCGATGGCGAGGGCGTGCGCCTCGCCGAGACCGCGCGCGTTCGGGCCGAGGGCGTCGATCGGGACGGAAGCGGCGGCGAGTTCCTCGAACGTGAACAGCCATGCGAACGACTGTGCGTTGCTCAGCCGCCAGTGCAGGTCGATGCCCCAGGCGTTCCCGTGGAGATCGATCCTGGTCGTGCTGGTCTGGTAGCCCACGTAGGTGCTCGCGGGGCCGCTGGTGCGGCGATAGCCGAGTTCGCGGAGGAGCGCGAGCGCGGCGCCGCGGTCCTGCGGCGCGACGAGGATGTCGCTGTCGGCTCGCGGGCGCAGCGCGGGTGTCGCATAGTGGGTGTAGGCGAGCGCCGAACCCTTGAACAGCAGCGGCGCGATTCCGGAGGCCGCGAACGCCGACAGCACCCGCACGAGTTCCGTCCGCCGCTGGTGCTCGTGCACCGCCTGCACGAGCGCGTCCTCGTGACACGCGCGGAGGATCGCGTCGGGCCAGTGTGTCGTCGAACCCGTGCGTCCGGCGTCGTCGACGCGGGATCCGGCGCCCGGCACCGGCGACACGGCGTTGGACGCCGAAGACCGGAATCGCGCGTCGAGCAGGGGCGTCACGCCGTGGTAGCGCGCGTCGCGGAGGAATGCCTCGATCGCCGTGTCGCCTGCGTCCGCAGGCCAGGCTGGCGATTCGCCGCGCAGCAACGCGCAGATCAGCGGGAAGGCGAGAGAGGGCATGGGATGGGCGCGTGGGCGGTCGCGATTATCGCGCGGGATGCGGGTCGGCCTTGTGGGTCGGCCTTGTGGGTCGGCCTTCAGGCCGACGCTTTTCGCGGGCATCGGCACGAACCTGTGGGTCGGCCTTCAGGCCGACGCACTTCTTCGCATCGCCACGAACCCCGTCGGGCTGAAGCCCGACCCACAGCGGGGATGCCGCAGCCCGTCGGGCTGAAGCCCGACCCACAGCGGGGATGCCGCAGCCCGTCGGGCTGAAGCCCGACCCACAGCGAGGATGCCGCAGCCCGTCGGGCTGAAGCCCGACCCACAGTGAGGGGGCACCTTGACGGGTCCGACCCATAGCAGGGCGCAGCACCCGGTCCGCTGTGATGCCGCCGCGCCGAGTTCAGGTGTGATTTCCGCCGGGCGCAGTCAGGATGGGGGATGCGTCTCTGACCCCAATTGCGCAGTCAGGATGGGCGATGCGTCTCTGACCCCAATTGCGGTGACCCCAATTGCGCGTGCGCGACGATCGCCGCGCGAACGCGGGCGAGGGCATCGTAGCGCCGCGGGTAATCGAGCGCGAAATGGATCGGTTCGTTCGCGAGCGCGGCGACCTGGTCGAAGTGCGACGCGAGTCGGGGTTGTTCCTCGACGTCGAGGAGGAACGAGTGGCGCACCCACTCGATCATCGCCTCCGAACCGGACAGCGGACGAATCGCGACGTCGTCCGCGCCGCCGTCGCCCAGGAAATAGACGCGGCGGAGCGGCCGCGGCGCGGCGCAGAACGCGAGTTGCCCGCCCGCGAGGAACCTCGCCTTCGACGTGTAGGAGAGCGCCGGTGCAACCGGTGTGCCGGGCGCGAGCAGCGCCTCCTCGCTGTCCTGCCAGAGCCGGATCGACGGATGGCTCGGCAGCGCGACGTGGCCGTGCGCCGCGCGTTCGACGACGAGCCCGTCGTCGGTGAGGAAGCCGCGGCCGTCGAGCGCGAAGCCCGCGGCGAGCGTCGACTTGCCGCGGCCCGAGACACCGACGAACGCCACGGCGCCGCCGTCCACCTCGACCGCGCTCGCGTGGAACACGAGCCGGCCCTGCTTCGAGAGCGCGAGCGGCAGCACCTGGTTCAGGTAGAGCTGCTCCACGACGGCGTCGGTCGCGTCGGGCGCCGGCTCGCAGCGCACGCGCCTCCCGTCGGCGGAGACGACGAAGTCGGCGAGATCGGGAAAGCGGAGCCGGTAGCCTCCGACGTCGCGATGAAATTCCGTCCACGGCGTGCCGTCGGGCAGGCGCCAGGCGTGGAAGGGCTCGGGCAGCGGCGCCGGCTCCCGCGCGGGTCCGATCGCAAATTCGACCGTCATGCGATGCCTGGATCCCGGACGCCCGTCGTCAAGCCGCGCCGCGCCTTCGAAGCCCCGACGCCAGCCGCGTGCCGCGCCGGGTCTCGCCGGTCCCTCCGGCCTGCGGCAACGCGCGCCGGCGCATCCACCCTCACTCGGTATCGCGCCCGAGCACGTGCGCGACGAAGCGCGCGGTCTCGTCTTCCGAGGGGAAGAGATCCGGATGCTCGCGCAGCACGGCCTGTTCGATCTCGCGCACGCTGCGCGTGCCGTCGCAGTAGCCCAGCACGACCGCGGCCGCGCGGGCACGCCGTGCCGGTCGCGGGACGTGATCGGGGCGCGAGCGCACGAGGTCCGACGGCAACGACGGCATGCCCGGCCAGGTCGAATGTCGAAAGCCGCGTCCGGACGAAAGCTCGACGACCCAGGCGGTCAATTCGTCGTGCGGGCGCGCCATCACGCTTGCCCGGACGACCTCGCCGGCCTTCACCGGCACGGACTCGCCGATCGGCAGGAACGCCTGCGGGCGATCGATGGCGCGGTCGGACAGCGGTGAGTTGGTCATCGACACACCCGGCGCGAGTTCGCAGTCGAACCAGCCGGCGAGTCCGTGCAGCGTGCCGTCGCGCTCGATGGGGAGCGCGGCCGTCCAGCGGAAGAATCCGGGGTTCCCGCGGCACAGGTCGATCTCGCCCAGTTGCGCCGGCGCGCCGAGCAGCGCGTCGGCGGACAAATGCACGCCGCGCATCTCGTTCGCCGCATGGGGCACGAGCCGGCGGAAGTCGGCGGGCACGGGGTCCGCTCCCCAGCCGGCGACCTTGGCGCGCGCCGCAGGCGACTCGACCGGGGCGAGGCGGAGCCCGATGCGCAGCGGGATCATCCTTCCGCCCGGCGCCAGCAGGCGACGGCGCGCGTCGTCCATCATCGCCACGATGCCGTAGTCGTAGCCGAAGTAGCCGACGTGGTCGCAGATCGCGACGTCGACGGGCGCGGCGAGCATCGCGCGCTGCGATCGCTCGTGGACGAACGTGCAGCGGCCGGCGAGGCCCGCGCCTGCCATCGTGCGCCGCGCGACCTCGATCATCGCGGTCGCATCGATCGCATCGACGTGCGACGCTCCGGCCTGCAGGCAGAGGAGCCCGAGGACGCCGCTGCCGCAACCCAGGTCGGCGACGCGGTCGCCCGGCTTCAGGGTGCGCTCGATCGCCGCCCGGAACGATTCGAGGCGGATTCGATCGTTGACGTAGCCTAGGTGTTCGTCGCGCATCGGGCCGCGCGCGCTGTCAGCCGCCGCGGATCGTCGTCACCGCGGACACGGGCTCGACGGAATCGGGATCGACAGGAGCGCGGCCGAACCGGTTGTTGACTGCGATGGGGCGTCGCGATGGACGGACGCAATCCGTTCCCGGAGCGCGAACGCGCGGGAACGGCGCGTGCCGCAACGGGCGGCGCGATCGGTCAGTTTTCTACCATGCGCATGCTCGGCAGGATGTCGCCGGCCACGGCCGTCGCACCTCCCTGCGTCAGGCTGCGCAGCGCTCCGAAATCCGACAGCGCGGGCGACGAGTAGCGCTTGCGCGGCCCGCGAGCCGGTGCAGGCGGCTCGAACTCCCCTTGGGCACCCTGGTCGTGCCGGTCGTGACGGGTCATGCCTTCCACCTCCCTGTTACCCGCGGTCGTCGAGCGACCGCAGCCAAGTCTCCAGCCCCACGATCGTCATCAGGTTGAAGTGTACCTGCAACGGCGCCGCGCGGAACCGGGCGAGGGCGGCGAGCGCTCGTTCGCGGGTGACGAACCGCTCCGAACGCCAGTCGCCCGACCCGAACAGCCAATCCTCGATCGCCGCGAGGCTGTGCTGCAGCACATGGACATTGTAGCTGTTGAACTCGACCTCCCAGTGACCGCCGACCAATGTCCGGGGCATGTACGGCAGTCCCCGGGCGATGAGCGGCTTGAACTCCCCGCGCTCCCAGGTCCGGGGGAGGAACCGGGCGTCGACGCCGAGCACGAGTTCGAACAGCCGCCGGTCGAGCCAGGGGCTCGCGAATGCGAATCCTTCCGCAACCATCTCGTCGCGGATCCACTGTCGGGCCCATTCCACGGCGGAATGGGTGGCGGTCTGCCAACGGATCTCGGCGCTGTGCGAACCATAGCCGACCTCCGGCGGCGGCGGCCGGTCGGCGAGCTGCGCGGCCAGGCTCTGCGCGTGCGGCGTGAGCCAGTCGTCGGTCGTGCCCGCGCGCGCGCGCGGGGACAACGCGCGGCGCAGGCTGCGGTACGGCCGCTTGACCGTGTCGGGACAGAGCGCGCGCGCGAGGCGGAGCGCGGTCGTCCCGATGGGCGATCCGCGGATGGCCGCGATCCGGCGCACCGCGTAGGGGAACCGCCACGGTCCCATCGCGCGGGCGAAGTCGACGGCATAGTCGTTGTCGACGGTGAGTTCGTCGCCGCCGAGCCCGGTCATCAGCGTCACGAATCCGTGCTCGCGGGCGAGTGCGAAGCAGTCGCCGAAGAACGGGGCCTGGAAGTTCACGAGCGGCGCGTCGTGTCGGGCCACGTGCCGCCGCATGGCGTCGGCGTCGATGCCGCGGCCCAGCGGCGTGACCCGGAGGCCGGGCAGGCCGTTCGCGGCCAGCGCGGCGTCGATGCGCGCGTCTTCGCTGCAGGGCAGGTCGCCGAACGTGCCCGACAGCGCGGCGACCCGTGGAACCGCGTCCGGGCGCGCACGGGCGAGCACGGAAACCATGCCGGCGACCGCGGTCGAGTCGTAGCCGCCGCTCATCATGATCGCGGTCGGACGTCCCGGATCGAGTCGATCCGCGACGGCGTCGCGCAGCGTGGCCTCGAACGCCTCGAGCAGTTCGCCGACGCTTCCGATCGAAGGGCGCGCGAAGCGCGGGCCCCAGTAGCGGGCGATCCCGAGTTGCCCGTCGCGCCAGCGCAGCAGGTGCCCGCCCGGCAGCCGCCCGATGCCCCGGAAGTACGACGCGTCCGGTGCGGCGCTCGTATTCCGGAGCATCGCGACGACCGACTCGTCGTTCGGTTCGCCGTCGACCCAGTCGAGCGCGCGCAGGGTGCGGGTGCCGGAGGCGAACGCGAACATCGTCCGGTCCGCGGACTGCGCGTAGTGGAGGGACGACTGGCCCAGCGGATCGGTCGCGAGCGCGAGTTCGCGTGCGACCGGATCCTACATCGCGAGCGTGAAGTCGCCGACGAGGCGGTCGAGGAGCGCTGTCCCCAGTTCGCGCCAGAGTGCGGCGACGCACTGCGCGGGCGTGCGTTCACCCGGGAGCGCGGGAGCCCCGAGCGCACCGAGGTTGAAGATCCGGCCGTCGATCGCGGCACGGACCCGGTGCCGATGATTCGCCCGGCCTGCGCCCCCGGGCGCGGAACCCGGCAGCCAGACCAGCGGTCCGCCCGGCGAGTCGCACAGGTCGGCGCCCTCCGGGCGGCCACCCGACAGGACTTCGATCGACCGGCGGGCGCGATCGCTGTCGCGCGTCGCGGCGAACCCGGCGATCACGTCGGACGCCGTGCCTCCGCGGGCGATGATCCGCCGCGGCGACGCGACGGGACGACCGGACGGGCGAACCGGCGGTAGCGCGCGAGGCGATCGGGGTTCTCGCCCAGGGCGACGCCCTGGCAATCGACCCAGGCGTGTGCTTCGAACGGACCCGTGCCCGCGCGCGCGCCGAGTTCCAGGTCGCAGGCGATCCGCTCCGCCGACAGCAGGCGCCACAGCACGATCGCCCGATGCAGGCACGAGACCCGGAACGGGAGTCGCGATGCGGCGATGTCGACCAGGCGGGCGATTGCCTTCGCCCGGGCGAGGTCCGTGGCGGCGGTGGCGGGATCGGGGAGGGGCGAGCGTTCAGCGCGCCCGGCGCGGAACGCGGTCGAAGGCAGCGCGAGCCTGGCGTGCGCGAGCATCGCCGCGGCGCGTGCCAGCAGGCGCCGGTCGGCCCAGGAGAGCGACGCGAGCTTGCGCCAGCTACCCATCGGCCAGGACGACCAGCTTGCGTTCGGCGAGCCGGGCGACGAGTTCGTCCAGGTCGCGGGCGAGGACGTCCTCCGCCACATCGTACTGCCCGAGCAACGTGGCCCGCGCGGCCACAGTCTCGCCGTGGGCCGAGAGCGCCCGCCAGAAATCGAGTCCGACGCCGTCGAGGCCGAAGTACTCGCCGGTCTCGAGGTTGAGCAGCACGCCCTCGTCGTCGAGTTCGGTCGCGAGGACCGTGTCGGGGATCGAAACCTTCATCGGGGCGTGCGGTGCAGCGGTCGGGTCCCCCGCGATTCTAGCCTTCTCCGGTGGGTCGGGCTGCGGTGCGGTGGGTCGGGCTTCAGCGTTGTGGGTCGGGCTTCAGCCCGACGGGCGCATCCCCTGTGGGTCGGGCTTCAGCCCGACGGGATCTGTGCCTGTGCAAGCGAAATGCGAAAAGCCAAGTGCGTCGGCCTGAAGGCCGCCCCACAAGGCCGCCCCACAAGGCCGCCCCACAAGGCCGCCCCACAAGGCCGACCCATAAGGCCGCCCCATAAGGCCGCCCCACAAGGCCGCCCCACAGGCGACGGGGCCCGAGCCGACTGGGTTATCATAGGGCGCGAGCCGCATCGACCGAAGACGATTCGCGTGACCCGGGAACTCACTATGCCGAGCGGCGGCGCCGGACGAATCCCCTGGCGGGGGACTTGGGTGTCGTTGGCGTTCGCGCTGGCGGCTGCCGTCGTGCACGCGCAACCCGCGCCGCCGTACGCGACCAACGCGCTGAGCCCCGCCATCGCCCCGTCCGCGCCCGCGGCGCCGCTGAGCGGCCCCGCGCCGATCGCCGGCAACGCCCCGAACACGATGCCGCTGCAGCCGGGCGAGACGGGACCGCGCGACTACCGGATCGGCTCGCAGGACCTGCTGGAAATCCAGATCTACGGGATCGACAACCTGAAGCGCGAGGTGCGCGTGAACTCGCGTGGCATGGTGTCGCTTCCGCTGATCGGCCCGGTCTCGCTCGGCGGCCTCACCAGCGAGGAGGCTGAGGTGTTGATCGCCGGCATGTACGCGAAGGACTATCTGCAGGACCCGCAGGTGTCCGTGTTCATCAAGGAGTTCACGAGTCAGCGGATCACGGTGGAGGGCGCGGTCGCGCGCCCCGGCATCTACCCGATCCGCGGCGACACGACGCTCGTGCAGGCGATCGCGCTGGCGGGCGGGCAGGGGAACCTGCCGGACCTGACCGAAGTGATGGTGTTCCGCCTCGAGGCGGGCCAGCGCCGCCCGCTCACCTACGACCTCATCAAGATTCGTGGCGGCGAGGTCGAGGATCCGAAGCTCGTGAACGAGGACATCGTCGTCGTCAAGCGGGAGGCGGGCCGCGTCGTGCTGCGCGACTCGGTCGTCGGCGACGTGATCAACATCGTCAACCCGTTCAACTACCTGCCGCGCTGGTGATGGACGTCCATGCCGGATAATCACGCATCGAGGAACCCGCCGGCCGCGGGCTCCTCGGCGCTCCAACTCCGGCCGTCCACCGCACTGTCCACGTACGTCCAGCCGTCGGTCCTCGACGGCATCGAGGACGACGAGTCGATCCACCTGAGCGACCTCTGGCGGGTCCACGTCCAGCGCCAGTGGATCCTGATGTCGGTGCTCCTGATCGTGGTGCTGACGGCGCTCGTCGTGACGATGATGGCGACGCCGATCTACCGCGCGTCGATCACGCTCAAGATCGAGCGCGAGGCCGGCAAGATCGTCGATTTCAAGGGCGCGCCGGTCGAGCCGCAGGAATACGGGGACATCGACTTCTACCGGACGCAGTACGAACTGCTGAAGAGCCGTTCGCTCGCCGAGCGGGTCGTGCGGCAACTCGACCTGCGGCAGCGCTCGGTCGAGGAAGCGCCGAAGGCCGTGCCCTGGTGGTCGTCCTGGTGGTCGAAGCTCGCGGGGCGCGAGGCTGCGAACGATGACGCGGAAGACGCCGCGTCGGCGGAAGCGGCGGCCGACCCCAACGCCGCCGCGGTGCGCGCGTTCATGAGTTCGATGACCGTGGAGCCGGTGCGCAACTCCCGGCTGGTGCGCGTGCTGTTCGACTCGCCCGACCGCAAGCTCTCGGCCGACGCGCTCAACGCCCTCGCCCAGAACTTCATCGCGCTCTCGCTCGAGCGCCGGTTCGACGCGTCGTCCTACGCGAAGGCGTTCCTCGAGGAGAAGCTCGCGCAGACCAAGGCGAAGCTCGAGGAGTCCGAGCGCGCGCTCGTGGACTTCCAGCGCGACCAGCGGATCATCACGATCGACGAGAAGCAGAACGTGCTCGCGCAGTCGCTCGCCTCGTTCAACGCCGCGGCCGCCAAGGCGACCGAGGACCGGATGCGGGCCGAGGCGGTCTACCGCGAGTTCAAGGAGAACCCCGGCTCGTCGCCGCAGATGCTCGACAACAAGGCGATGGCCGCGCTGCGCGAGCAGCGCACCAAGCTGCAGGTCGAGTACCAGGGCAACCTGCGCATCTACAAGCCGGCGTTCCCGAAGATGCAGCAGCTCGCCTCCGCGATCGCCGAGATGGACAAGAAGATCGCGGAGGAGACCGAGATCATCCGGCGCGCGATCGTGGGCGACTACAACGTCGCGGTCCAGCAGGAGGCGAGCGTCCTCGGCAAGCTCGAACTCG
>DAOMBL010000064.1:0-10925 GCA_035427325.1 Casimicrobiaceae bacterium | reverse complement strand
GCGAACGACAGGTAGACGGTGGTGAACGCGATGACCAGGATCCATGGGGTGCCGTACACCGGCACGAACGTCAGAGTGAGGTACACGTACACGAGCGCCATGCCGATCATCACGCCGGGGATCGCGATCGGCATGAAGGCGAGCGCGTCGATCGCACCTCGCCCAGGTACTCGCGTGCGGTGGACGACCCAGGAAACCGCGAGCGCGAGCGCGCATGTCAGGGTAGCGGCGAGCATGCTCACCCAGATCGAGTTCCAGGTGGCGTGCAGGACGCGCGCGCTCTCGAGTGCCGCGCGGTGGTTCTCCAGCGTGACGAGGCGCAACGCGTCTAGACGCACCGGTGTGAGATAGGGCATCAGACTCGTCCATCCGAGGACCGCGAGCGGCAACAGTACCGCGAGGACGAAGTAGACCGCCACGAACGCGACTGCCACCGGCTTCGCACGGCCCAGCTTCCGCTGTCTCGGCCGGAATCCCTTGCCCGTGACCGTGACGAAACGCGCTGCCGCCCGCGTCATCCTCCGGTACAGCCACGCGAGTGCGAGCAGCAGAACGAGGAAGCTCATTGCGATCACGGCGATCAGGCCATACGCGGACACGCCGCCTGCCTGGTCGGTGGCGAGGTAGAGGATTCGCGAGGACATGACGAAGATGCCCACGGGCATGCCGAGCGTTCCGGGAACGTCGAACACGAGGCAACCCACCATCAGCAGGTAGGTCGCGGCGGCGAGTATGGCGGGCGCGAGCAGCGGGACGAAGATCCGCCGTATCGTCTGCGTGAGGCTCGCTCCCGAGGTCATCGCCGCCTCTTCGAGTGCCGGGTCCATGTTGCGGAACGCGGGCGACAGGATCAGGAAGGTCGATGGCACCAGGGCGAGCGTCTCGACGAACACCATGCCGCCGAGCGAGTAGATGGTGAACGGCGCCTCGCTCAGGCCGAGCACCGCCTGCAGCAAACCGGTGAGCAGGCCGGTCCGCGGGCTCGCGAGCAGCACCCACCCCATCGCCAGCAGGAACGGCGGCAGTACCATCGGGACGACGATCAGAATGCGGCAGAGGCGCTTCAGCGGCAGGTCGGTGCGCTCGACGAGCCACGCCAGCGTGCCGCCGACGATCAGCGTGGCGAGGGTGCAGCCGAGCGCGAATTCGAGCGTAGTGAGGGCGAGCCGGTAGAAGCCCGGATCGCGGAAGACCCGCAGGTAGTTCTCGACCGACCAGCCCGGGTCGAGCGGCAGGCCGGTGGGCGAGAAGCTCGCGACGACCAGCAGCCCGAGCGGGACGACCACGAGGTAGCCCAGCACCGCAACCAGGGTGATCGCGGGGAGCCGCTCGCGCCAGGAGACCGCGCGCGCGCCGGCCGCACGCGCGGGGAGGCTCGCGGCCGGCGCCGCTGCGACCATCGGACGAGCCCCGTCCTGCGCTGGCCTCGCGCCGGCGCTACCTGGCGGCACCGACTGCTTCGAGCACCGCGTTCATCCGCTGGTTGATGCGTCCGAGTTCGTCCGACTTGTCGGGCGGAAACTCGGCGATGTCGCGACCGGCGATCAGTTGTGCAGTCTTGGTCGTCGCAATAAGTGGATTTCCTCGGTGCGTCGCGGCCTCGTAGGCGGCTGCGCCCGCGTCGCTGGCGAGCCAGGCGAGCAACACCATCGTGCCTTCGGGATTGCGTGCGTTCTTCGTCATGGCCGAGTAGATCGTGTGCATCGGTACGACGTCAAGCACCTTGTACTTGATCGGGGCGCCGGCGAGTACGGGCGGCAGCGTCGAGTGGTAGAAGCCGACGCCGATGTCGATCTCTCCCGAGCCGACCGCCTGGGCGAGCGGAAACGTGGACTTGAAGAGCATCGGCTTGATCTTCACGAAGCGCTCGAGCAGCGCGTCGGCCCTGGGCTCTCCCCACTTCGATGCGAGTTGGGCGAACACGGAAGCCCGCACCCAGGAGCCCAGCCGCCCCGTCCACTTCGGATCGGCGATGTCATCCCAGACCCTCGGCGTCTCAGCGTCCTGCACCTTGTTGGCATTCCACGAGACGACGTACACCGACGCGGCGGTGGCGAGCGCGTAGGGGGTCGGAGTCAGTTTCGCCGGGACACCCAACGCTTTCCAGTCGACGTTCTCGAGGTAGCCACGGCCGTGGAGCGTCCAGATGTGGTCGGCGCCACCGGTCAGGATATCCGCCGTGTAGCCGCGGGCCTGCATCTCCTGGACGCCACGTACGGCGAGTTCGTTCCCCCCGACAAGCCGGACGTACTTGATCTGGATGCCGGGGTAGGTCTTGTGGAAGGCCGCGACGACCTTGTCGATCTGCTCGACCGGCGAACTCTCGTACCACGTCACGGGGCCCTTGCCCGCCGCGATCTTCGCGAGGTCGTCCAGCGACGCCGCGGCGACTGCGCCACTGAAGGCAATCGCGCCCGCAGCGACCAGAGCACGCCAGACGAGGGGCAAGGATGCAATCGATCTCATGGGGTTCCTCCTGTCGTTGCGGCAGGGCGCCGCGAGGGCATGTCGGGGATGCACGCCCCGAACATGATGCGCATCCATGGCCGGCGCGAACACTTGGGATCGTCACGTGGGAAGCGTCCTGCGCCGCGCCCGGCGGTCGGCAGATCCGCAGCGGGCACGAAGACACGCGGGCCCGGGGCAGAGCCTGGCCACGCATCCCGGTTCGGCGTCAGCGACACGCAAACTCCCGGCCCATGCGTTCGCGCAAATATTGCATGCAATCAGCCCGTCGAGCCGCGTTCGCAATGCGAACGAACCGGTGACGAAGTGGCGTCGGTTCGATAATTGCATACAATGACAGCAGGTGCAATCCCTCGGGAATGCTCCCGGAATCGCGAGGAGAGGAGGCAGCGCATGTCACGCGTCCAGACCGTCGTCGCGTCGTTGCGCGATCTCGTGCTCTCGGGGCGACTGGCGCCCGGAGAGCGCATCGTAGAACTCGTCTATGCCCCGCAACTCGGCGTCTCGCGCACACCGCTGCGCTGGGCGCTGGCGGAACTCGAGCGCGAGGGTCTGGTCGAGCGCATGCCGCATCGTGGCTATCGGGTGCGCGCGTTCACGATGGAAGACGTCTCCGGAGCCATCGACGTGCGCGGGACGCTGGAAGGAATGGCTGCGCGGCTCGTCGCCGAGCGTGGCCTCGTCGTCGAGGAACTCGCGACGCTCGAGGCCTGCCTCGACGAAGGCCGCCGCCTGCTGGCCGACGACGATCGCAGGCTCGACCCCGAGCGCTGGGCGCGGATGAACGGCCGCTTCCACGACGTGGTGGTGCGCGGTTCGCGCAACGACGCGCTGATTCGTGCGATGGAGTCCATCGCCAGGGTCCCTCTGGCAGCCGCGGACGCCATCACGTTCAGTGTCGCCCTGCGCAGCACGGTGCTGAAGTTGATGCGCGCCGCGCACGAGGATCACGTTGCCATCGTCGAGGCAATGCGCCATCGACAGGGCGCGCGCGTCGAGTTCCTGATGCGCGAGCACGCGCAGCGCAGTCGTGACAACAAGGCGCGCCTGATCGAGCAGTTGAAGGCGAGTCGGTCGGGACGGGCGATTCCCGAACTGATGCGCATCGGGAGCCGCGCCGGGTCGAGGCGCGCGACCGACGCGAACCCGGCGCCGGTCGCCTCGCGCCGGTGACGCGACATTGTATGGGGCGACGCGCACGAGTCCCGGCAGGCCGATCGCATGCAATCCTTGGTTGCGGCGCCCGCCGGGCCCTTGCGGACAGGCCTCATTGCATGCAATATGATCTGCGACCCCGAAACTCGGTCGACGGCGCCCGCCGGGTCCCGCGGCCGCGCAGCCCGACCGACGTCGGATTTCTCGGGCGTCAGGGGACGCCTGGGTTCGCGGAAGCGACCGTCGAACCGACGGGGAGGAGAGGTCGACGATGGAGAAAATTTCGCGCTACGGGACGCCGGCGACGCGTCTCATCTCGCTCCTCAAGTGCCTGAAGTACCCGATGCGAAACGTCCGCGAGGGAGACAGGATCGTCATCCTCACCGACGACCAGATGGATCCGCTGATCTGGCAAGCGACGATGGCCGCGCTGCACGAGCGGGGAGCGGAGCCCTTGCTGTGCCTGTATCCGCAGCGCGCCTATCACTGCGCCGATCCGTCGCCGCTTGCGATCCCGGCGGCGAAGGAGGCCGACGTCGTCATCGCGTTGACAACGACCGCGCTGAACAGCGGCACGCCCGGACTGCGTCAGATCCGCTCCGAGGGTGGAGGTAAGGGGAAGACGCCGGTGTGGCTGTGGGAGGAGATGAACCAGGAAATCCTGGTCGAAGGCGGTGGGGCGGTCACCGCTGCGGAAGTCGAGGAAATCTGCGACCTTCAGCGCCGCATTGCCACGGTCTTCGACAACGGAACGCGCATTCGCGTGACATCGGCCGCGGGTACGGACCTGGAGGCCGACATCTCCGGGTATCCACCGGGGGCGCTCGCGAAGCGCTGGGGCGAGATCCCGTTCGAGCGCCATCCGGAAACCGGTCGCCTCGGTTCGGGCACCTGGCCGTTCGGCGAAGTGCACGTCGAACCGCTCCCGGGCACCGCGAACGGCATCGTCGTGTGGGACGCCACCGCGCACTATCCGCCGGGCAACTGGCGCGAACCGGTGTCGCTCCACATCGAGAAGGGTCGCGTCGTCGACATCCAGGGCGGGCACGAGGCCCGCGAGGTCCGGCGCTACCTGGAGCGTTACGGCGATGAGAACTCGATGATGGTCGGTGGCGAGATCGCCATCGGCACGAATCGCCGCTGCCTCCCCTACACCGGATGCATGCGCAGCGAGAAGAAGCGCTATGGCGCCACGCATTTCGGGATCGGGCACGGCGCAGACCGCGGCGTCGCCAACAGCAGGCTCCGGCTCGAAGGCATCGTCGATCGCGTGACGATCGTCGTCGACGGCAGGTACACTGTCGCGCGCGACGGCGAAATTCTCGTGTAGCGAGCCGGTGGGTCCTGGCATGGCGCTCTCGCTCGATCGCGAGGATCTGCTGGCGTTGCTCCGTGCCTTTCATCGGTCGCCGTTCGCCAGGTTCCGGCTCGCGCTCGGGCCGATGGGGATCGCGGTCGATCGTGGGGCCATGCGCCGCGACGTGCCGGACGGCGCGATCGCGACGGTCGCGTCGCCATCGCTGGGCACGTTCGAGGCGCGCCTCCGCCAGGATGCCTCCCCGTTCGTCGAGTGCGGCAGCGAAGTCCGGTCCGACACGGCGATCGGCACGGTCCGCGTTCTCGACCGGCGAACCGTCGTCGAGGCCGGCGTCGGTGGCACCGTCGTGGAGGTGTTCGTCCGCGACGGGGACTTCGTCGAATTCGGCCAACCGTTGATCCGTGTGCGACGCCGAGCCGCCGGTGCGAGCGTCGCGTCGGCCGCGGGGTGATCCGAGCGTGACACTGCGCCGTGTCCTCGTCGCCAATCGCGGCGAGATCGCCGTTCGGATCCTGCGCGCCTGTCGCGGACTCGGGCTCGAAACGGTGCTGGCGGCGTCCGACGCGGACCGCGACAGCCTGCCGGCGCGGCTCGCCGATCGAACCGTATGCATCGGGCCGGGCGCCGCGCGGCGCAGCTACCTGGATCCGGAACTCGTCGTCGCCGCGGCCCTGGGTACAGGCGCCGATGCGGTGCACCCGGGTTACGGTTTCCTCGCCGAGTCTGCGGAACTCTCGGAACTGTGCGCAGCCCACGGTATCGTGTTCGTCGGGCCGGGGCCCACGCAGATCAGGCGCATGGGCAACAAGCTCGAAGCTCGGGCGCTCGCGCGCGAATGCGGGCTGCCTCTCTTGCCGGGTACGGAGGCAGTCGCGAGCGTCGAGGAGGCCAGGGCCGTCGTCGCGCGCATGGGACTGCCGGTGATGATCAAGGCCGCGGCGGGTGGCGGGGGCCGCGGGATGAAGGTCGTCGACGACCCAGACGACTTGCCGCGAATGCTGACGGCGGCTGCGGCGGAAGCGCGTGCCGCGTTCGGCAACGATGCGCTGTACCTCGAGCAGTACATCGCCAACGCCCGCCATGTCGAGGTTCAGGTGCTGGGCGACCGGCAGGGGCGGATCCTGCACCTGGGCGAGCGCGACTGTTCGCTACAGCGGCGCCATCAGAAACTGGTGGAGGAATCTCCGGCACCGGCGATCGGCGAGGAGTCGAGGCGCCGGCTCCAGGACGCCGCCGTCGACTTCGCATCGAAGCTCGCCTACGAGAGCGCGGGCACGGTCGAGTTCATCGTCGACCAGGACAGCGGCGCGTTCTACTTTCTCGAGATGAACACGAGGATCCAGGTCGAACACCCGGTCACCGAGATGGTCACCGGGATCGACCTCGTGCAGGAGCAGTTGCGCATCGCGGGGGGAGAGCCGCTGCGTTTCGCGCAGCCGGACGTGCGTTTCGCAGGCCACGCGATCGAGTGCAGGATCGCCGCCGAGGATCCGCGCCAGGCGTTCCGCCCGGATCCAGGCCGGATCGCGGTGTGGAATCCTCCGGAAGGCCCGCGTCTTCGCCTCGACACCCACTGCTACGCGGGGTACGTCGTCCCGCCGTACTACGACTCGCTGCTCGCAAAGCTCATCGTCCTGGGCAACGATCGCGACGAGGCCATCGAACGCATGCGCGACGCGCTCGCCCGGTTCCAGATCTCGGGCGTTGCCACGACGTTGCCGTTCCTGCGCGCGGTCATGGACGCACCTGAGTTCGCGAGCGGCCGCGTCACTACGCGTCTGGTCGGCGAGTTGCTTCGCGCCTGGCCGGCCGTAGGCGAGGCGGCGGTGGAGCGCGCGGCATGAAGAATCTGTCGTTTCGCGACGTGATCGCGATCCTGCGGTTCGTCGACGCCGCGCCGCCGGGCGTGACCGAAGTCGAGTTCGAGGGCATCCGGCTCAGGGTCGAGCGCAAGGACGTGGGCGATGGAGGCGAAGATGCGGCGATCGACGCCATCGACGTCCGATCGAGGCCGGCATCGCCGGCGATCGGTGACGATGGGGCGGCCGGACAGGACGCGCGCCGCGGACCCGAAGCGCCGCGGGCGGGCGCGCAACCCGCGCATGAGCGCGCGGGATCGACTTCGATGCCGCCATCCACGACACCTGCCGGTGCCTCGGCGACGGTCGCCGTGAAGCCCCCGATGGCCGGGGTCTTCTACGCGTCTCCCTCTCCAGGCGCGGCGCCGTTCGTCGAAGTCGGCCGGCGGGTGAGGGCGGGCGATCAGGTCGGCATCGTCGAAGTGATGAAACTGTTCACGTCGGTTCTCGCTCCCTGCGACGGCGTCGTTCGCTCGATTGACGTCGCGAACGAAGCGACCGTGCTCGCAGATCAGACGTTGATGACCATCGAGCCGGCCGGGAAGCGCGGCGGCGACCGGGCGTGAGCGGCGCCACCGGGGGAGATGCCGTGAGCGAGCTTCGCATTCTCGACGAGACACTGCGCAACGCCCAGCAATCGCTGTGGGCGACGCGCATGCGGACGAAGTCGATGCTTCCGATCGCGCCGGTCATGGACGAAGCGGGGTTCGACACCGTGTGCGTGCACGCCGGCGTGTCGTTCGAGACGGCGGCGCGCTACCTGTTCGAGGACCCCTGGGAGCGCGTGCGCCTGCTGCGCGGGCTAATGCCGAAGGCGCGATTCGACGTGCTCGTGCGCGCGCGGAACCTGTGGGGCTGGCAGAGCCAGCCCTTCGACGTCCAGACGTTCTTCCTCGAGACCCTGCATCGGAACGGGGTCGACAGCTTCAAGGTGTTCGACGGCCTGAACGACCTGCGCAACATGGAATGGCTGATTCGCGAAGGGCGGAGGCTGGGTTTCGAGGTCAAGGGGTTGGTCGGGTACAACGACAGTCCTGCGCACAGCGACGCATACCTCGCCGGCAAGGCGAAGGAATTCGCGGATGCCGGTGCGCACGCGGTGATCCTGTCGGACTCCGCGGGCGTGATGTTCCCGGAGCGCGCGTTCAGCGCGGTGACCGCGATCCGCGGGTCCATCGGCGATCGTGTGCTGCACTACCACTCGCACACGAGCACCGGGCTCTCGCGCGAAAGTTGCCGGCAGGCGATTCGCGCGGGTGTCGACGTCGTCTGGACCGCCGCTCGTCCGCTCGCCTGGGGAACGTCGGTGCCGTACACGATGGACATCGTGCGCATGGCGCGCGAGGAGGGGCGGTCGACCGACATCGACGAAGCGGCGATCGAGGAGATTGACGACTGGTTCGCCTGGGTCGCCTACGAGGAGGGCAAGCCGATTCCCGAGGAGGTTCGCTTCGATCCGGCGCAGTACCGAAGCTACGTCGGTCACCAGATTCCGGGCGGCATGATCTCCAACCTCGAACGCCAGCTGCAGGACCTCGGCCTCTCGCACCGACTGCCCGAGGTCTTGGAGGAGGCTGCGCGCGTCCGCGCGGAACTCGGGTATCCACACATGTCGACGCCATTCTCGCAGTTCGTCGGCGTGCAGGCGGTTCTCAACGTAACCGAGGGCAAGCGCTACGCGACCGTGCCCGAGGCGGTGCAGCGCTATGCGCGGGGTGCGTTCGGCCGTCCGATCTCGCCGATCGAACCGGAGATTCTCGACCGGCTCATCGGCGACGCTCCCATGATCGATCCGCTCGAAGGGTTGGACGAGCCTGTGCTGCCGCGCGTGCGCGCCGAGCATGGTCCATTCGAATCGGATGAAGACCTGTTGCTGTTCCTGTTCCTGCACCCGGCCGCCTATGGCGACTTCAAGAAGTACCGTACCCCGATCACGTGGAATCCCCGGCGCTCACCGGCTGCGGAACTCGCCCGGGAATTGATGCGCCGTACCGGCCTCGCGTCGATCGACGTCGAGCGCGGTTCGTTCAGGCTCTCGCTTTCCGGGAAGGACGAGCCCTGACGTCGCGGCGCGTTCCCGGGGCCGCGAACGCCGCGATGGGCCGGACTCGCGCGTGCGCCCCGGGCACTGACGGCGAACGGGTCCGGGGCGCAAGCTCGCCGGCGCGTATCGCGCGACGCCAGTCGAGCCCGATCGCGATTTCGTCCGACTGGCCGGTCGGCGACCAGCGCTGGAACTTGCCTCGCAGTTCATCCCTCCTGCCGGTGGCTTCGACGCTGCACATCGGCCGCACGACTACTGCAGCGCCGGACGTCGGGAAGCTTGCCCGGCACTCGGACCACTGCGCCAGGTCCGTGCAGGTGACGCCGCTCACGACGGCGACCCAATTGATACTGCGAATGAGGATGCGGACGTCCTCGACCGGTTTCGCCCGGACGTTCGTGACCGTGCACTCGACGCTGTCGATCGCGCCGAACGTGCGCATCGGACCGGAATGCATCGATTCGTCGGCGTGGGCGAACGATGCGTGGCTGGAGACGAGCACACCGCACGCGGCGCGTGTCGCGGCTGCACGGATCGGCCGGAATGTGGCAACGGACTCCCCATTGAGACGCGCCACGGGCGGTCGAAGCGCAGGACCGGACGAGGGACGCGGCTGCCACGCATCCGCCGTTGACCAGCATGCGCTGACTTCGGAGTCAGCGCCGTCCGCGAACGGTCGCTCGGACGCCGGCACCTCGACTCCGATACGCCGCCCCCGATTCGGGCACCGTCAGACGCCGGACGCGCGCCGGAGCCCCTGCAACTCGGTTTCGGCGTCGCGGAGACGGTCGACCGCGCGCCGGCGGTCGTTCTCCAGGCTGCGGACCTGGCCGCGCAGGATGTCGCGCCGGATGTCCGAGGTGTTCGGGTCGGCGATGTCGCGGCGGGCGCTCGCGAGGTCGCGGTCGATCTCCGAGACCTTCGCGCGCGCGTCGAACACCTGGCGCGCCGCGGCGTAGAGTCGTCCGAAGCGCGGATCCGGGCACACGCCCGCGTAGCCGCGTCCGGCGAGGCCGGCGCTGACCGCGCCGGGGAGGCGGCAGTACTCGACGAGCCCCGCCCGGCGGCCTTCGAGCCACGCGCGCTCGTCGGGCTCGACGTTGACGCCGGCGCAGGCCTTGCGATGGTCGGCGAGCCGCGCGGCCGGTGCTCCGTCGCGGCCGTCGGCGAGTCCGAGCGCGTACCAGTCCACCTTCGGACACTGCTCCTCGGGAATCGTCGCGCAGGAGGCGAGCGCGAGCGCCACCAGCGCCGGCAGGGCGCGGAAGAGCATCTCGAGCGAACGAAGCAGGCTGCTCATCGGCTCGTCAGGAAACGGCCGCGCGCATCGAAGCGCGCCCAGGGCTGCGGAATCCGGTAGTTGTCGTAGGTCACTTCGATCGCGATCGGCCCGCAGTCGCGCGGGCGGTCGATGGTGAAGCGCGCGTGCGCCTCGTCCTCGTCGTCGAGGCCCGCCGCGAGCACGCCGTTGCGCGGCAATGCCGCGATCTTCGACCAGTCGACCTCGCTCTCGAGCCAGCCCTCGCCGCACAGGAAGCTTCCGTCGTAGGGCGGCCCCGCCGTCAGCCGGAACGACGCATCGAACGTCCAGGTGCTGCGGTCGGCCATCGTGAACGCGATCTCGCGCCGCGTGATACGCACCGCGCCGAGCCGCGCGTCGGGCGCGGCGCTCCGGAGCGCCGCGAGCGCCTCGGGCACGTCGCGCCGCAGGTCGTCGGAGCGCTTCGGTGCAGCCTGCAACGCCTTCGGCACCGGACGCGGTGCGGCGGCGACCGTGACGGCGCTGCCCGTCGCGGGGTCGAACGCCTGCTGCGACAATCCGAACGTCGTCATGCTGCCGACGCGTGCGCGGACGAGGATGCGGGCGGCCGCGGGATCGTAGCCGACCTCGTAGTCGGTGATGAAATCGGTGGCGTGGCCCGGCGACTTGCGCCAGGCGTCGAGCCAGGCCCGGATCGGCGCGCTCGTCACGCTGGAAAGCCGGAACGCGTTCGAAGCGGCCACGGCGGGTGGCGCCCAGGGTTCGAGCTTGCGGTTCGCGGTGCCAATCCACGCGCCGCCCTGCCGGATCACGTACTCGCTT
>DAOMBL010000063.1:0-10927 GCA_035427325.1 Casimicrobiaceae bacterium | reverse complement strand
ACCGTCATGTAGCCGAGCTGCGACAGCGTCGAGTACGCGACCACGCGCTTGATGTCGTTCTGGACGATGCCGAGGAACGCCATGAAGAGCGCCGTCGTCGCGCCGACCACCGTGACGACCGAGAGCGCGGTCGTCGACTGCTCGAACAGCGGGCTCATGCGCGCGACCATGAAGATGCCCGCCGTCACCATCGTCGCCGCGTGGATCAGCGCGGAGATCGGCGTCGGACCTTCCATCGAGTCGGGCAGCCACACGTGCAGCGGCACCTGCGCGCTCTTGCCCATCGCGCCGACGAACAGGCAGATGCAGACGAGGCTCGCGAGCGACCAGACGACGCCGCCCCCGAGGTCGATCGTCGCGCCGCCGATCTCCGGCGCCATCGCGAACACCTTCGCGTAGTCGAGCGAACCGGTCGCCGCGAGGACGAGCCCGATCCCGATCAGGAAGCCGAAGTCGCCGACCCGGTTCGCGAGGAAGGCCTTCAGGTTCGCGTAGATCGCCGAGGGCCGCTCGTACCAGAATCCGATCAGCAGGTAGGAGACGAGGCCGACCGCCTCCCAGCCGAAGAAGAGCTGCAGGAAATTGTTGCTCATGACCAGCATGAGCATCGAGAACGTGAACAGCGAGATGTAGCTGAAGAAGCGCGTGTAGCCCGGGTCCTCGGCCATGTATCCGATCGTGTAGACGTGCACCATCAGCGACACGAAACTGACGACCACCATCATCGTGGCGGTCAGCGGATCGATCAGGAATCCGATCGAGAGCCTGAGGTCCCCCGACGCGAGCCAGGTGTAGACGTCGCCGTTGAACAGGTGACCGGCGAGCACGTCGCGCAGCACGACGAACGACCCGGCCGTCGAGAGCGCGACGCCGAGGATGCACAGCCAGTGCGAGGCCCGCCGCCCGAGCCGCCGGCCCCAGAAGCCGACGATCGCCGACGAGACGAGCGGCGCGAGCGCGACGGCGAGATAGAGACTCTTCATGTCCATGGCGGCGCCCTAGCCCCTGAGCTCGCCCAGGTCGTCGACGTCGATCGAACCGACGTTCCGGAACAGCAGCACCAGGATCGCGAGGCCGATCGCGGACTCGGCCGCGGCCACGGTCAGGATGAAGAACACGAACACCTGGCCCGCCATGTCGCCGAGATGGCTCGAGAACGCGACGAAGTTGAGGTTGACGGCGAGGAGCATCAGCTCGATCGCCATCAGGAGGATCAGCACGTTCTTGCGGTTGAGGAAGATGCCCGCGACGCTGATCGCGAACAGGATCGCGCCCAGCACCAGGTAGTGCGTCAGCGTCGGTGCGCTCAGGAACGACAGCACGGCGTCTTCTCCCCCTTCTCCCCTGTCCGTGTCACGCGCGCGGCCCGCTCAGGGGCCCTCGCGCCGCTCGACGGGCATCGTGACCAGCCGGACGCGGTCCTCGCGACGCACCTTCACCTGGTCGGCCGGATCCTGCCGCTTCGTCTCGCGCCGGCGGCGCCAGGTCAGCGCGATCGCGGCGACGATCGCCACCAGCAGCAGCACCGCGGCCAGCTCGAACGCGAACACGTAGTCGAGGTACAGCAGGCGGCCGAGCGCCGCCGTGTTGCTGCCGGGCGGCATCGGCGCACCGGACGGTGTCGCGGGCGTTCCGGACAGGATCACCAGCACCATCTCCAGCAGCACGAGCGCCCCGACCGCCGCGCCGACCGGCAGGTAGCTGCGGAAGTGCCGGCGCAGCTCGTCGAAATTGACGTCGAGCATCATGATCACGAACAGGAACAGCACCATCACCGCGCCGACGTAGACCAGGACCAGCACGATCGCCAGGAACTCCGCGCCGAGCAGCAGCCAGATCGCGGCCGCCGTGAAGAACGAGCACACGAGCCACAGCGCCGCGTGCACCGGATTGCGCACGGTGATCACCCGCAGCGCCGCGAACACGAGGATCGCGGCGAACAGGTAGAAGACGGCGGTCTGGAACGTCATGTCGGATCGGGGAGCGTGGAGGTCGGTTCGCGCGTCGGAGGGCCCGGCCCGCGGTCGCGCCGACCGCCCGCCGGACGCCGGGGCTCATCGATAGCGGGCATCCTCGGCGCGATCCGCCGCGATCTGCGCCTCGTAGCGGTCGCCGACCGCGAGGAGCATGTCCTTCGTGTAGTAGAGGTCGCCGCGCTTCTCGCCGTGGTACTCGAGCACGCGCGTCTCGACGATCGAGTCGACCGGACAGCTCTCCTCGCAGAACCCGCAGAAGATGCACTTGGTGAGGTCGATGTCGTAGCGGGTCGTGCGCCGCGTGCCGTCGGCGCGCTGTTCGGACTCGATCGTGATCGCGAGCGCCGGGCAGACCGCCTCGCAGAGCTTGCAGGCGATGCAGCGCTCCTCGCCGTTCGGGTAGCGGCGGAGCGCGTGCAGGCCGCGGAAGCGCGGGCTCTGCGGCGTCTTCTCCTCCGGGAACTGCACGGTGACCTTGCGCGCGAACAGGTGGCGCCCGGTCAGCAGCAGGCCCTGCCCGAGTTCGAGCAGGAACCAGGTCTGGAGGAGGTCGCGGACGCGTCGGAACATGGCGGTCAGTGGAACAGCGACGCCCAGCGCGTCTGCATCATCGTGCCGATGAACACGATCCAGACGAGCGTCAGCGGGATGAACACCTTCCAGCCGAGCCGCATGATCTGGTCGTAGCGGTAGCGCGGGAACGTGGCGCGCACCCACAGGAAGATCAGCAGGACGAAGCTCATCTTGGCGCCGAGCCACAGCAAGCCGTCGCCGAACGGCGCGAAGCCGGCGATGCGGACCTCGTTCAGCAGCGGGAACGGCGACAGCCAGCCGCCGAGGAACAGCGTCGAGGCGAGCACGGCGATCAGGATCATGTTCATGTACTCGGCCAGGAAGAACACCGCGAAGCTGACGCCCGAGTACTCGACGTGGAAGCCGGCCACGATCTCGCTCTCGCCCTCCGCCATGTCGAACGGGTGGCGGTTGGTCTCGGCGATGCCGGAGACGACGTAGACGACGAACATCGGCAGGAGCGGCCACACGTACCAGTGGGCGGCGCCTCCCTCCTGACCCGCGACGATCTCGCGGAAGTTGAGACTGTTCGCGCACATCAGCACCGCGACCAGCGCGAAGCCCATGGCGAGTTCGTAGCTCACGATCTGCGCGGCCGAGCGCAGCGCGCCCAGGAACGCGTACTTCGAGTTCGACGCCCAGCCGGCGAGGATGATCCCGTAGACGCCCATCGACGTCATGGCGAGCACGTAGAGCAGGCCCGCGTTCACGTCCGCGACCACCAGGGTGTCGGTGAGCGGCACCACGGCCCAGGCGGCCACCGCGGGCCCGATCGCGAGCATCGGCGCGATGAAGAACAGGGTGCGGTTGGCTCCGGTCGGGACGACGATCTCCTTGAAGATCAGCTTGAACACGTCGGCGAACGGCTGGAGGAGCCCCAGCGGTCCGACCCGGTTCGGCCCGATGCGCACCTGCATGTAACCGATCACCTTGCGCTCGGCGAGCGTGAGATACGCGACGCCGAGGATCAGCGGCACCACCAGCGCGACGATCTTGGCGAGCGTCCACAGCGGCAGCCACGCCGGACCGAGGAGATCGCGCACCGGGGCGATCCAGGCGTCCACTAGGCGCGCTCCATCTGGATCGGGCCCGCGAGCCCTTCGAGCCCGCAGGTCGACGCGTGCGCCGCGGAGAGCCGAACCACGCCCGGCGGGACCGCGGGATCGGCGATGGCGGCGACCACCGCCTCGCCCCGGCCCTGGCGGATGCGCACCTGCGCGCCGTCGGCGATGCCGAGCTTCTCGAGCAGCGACCGGTGCATCCGCGCGCGCGGGGGCTTCGCATCGGCGGTCATCTGCAGCGATTCGGCGCGGCGCACCAGCGGATCGGCGAAATAGATCGGGATGTCCGCGACGCGCTCGAGCGCCGCGGGCTGCGCGCCGGGCGCAACCAGCGCGGCCGACGTCGCGTTCGAGAGGCGGCCCGCGATCGCCTCGGCGGACGGCAGCAGGTCCGCGCGCACGTCCTCGATCGAATCGAACCCGAAGCCCGGGAGGCCGAGCGTCGTGCCCAGCACGCGCAGCACCTTCCAGCCCGGGCGCGCGTCGCGGTACGGCTTCACGACGCCGTTGAACGACTGCACGCGCCCTTCGCAGTTGACGAAGCTGCCCGCGGTCTCGGTGAACGGCGCGATCGGCAGCATGACGTCGGCGTAGCGCGCGCCGTGCGCGAACGGGCTCATCACCACCACGAAGTCCGCCGCCTCGAGCGCCGCACGCGCCGCCACGGGATTCGCGCAGTCGAACTCCGGCTCGGCGTGCAGCAGGACATAGGCGCGACGGGGTTCGGCGAGCATCCGCCGCGCGTCGAGCGATCCCGCTTCCGGCGCCGCTCCCGCCAGCGCGGCGCCGACGGCGTTCGCCGACTCGACGAGCGTGCCGAGCGTGGCGCCGACGATTCCGGCGAGTTCCTGCGCGAGCGCCCGGAGCTGCGCCGCTTCGGGATGCTGGACCGCGGCGTTGCCGAGGAGGACCGCCCGCTTGGTGCCCGACGCGAGTGATTGCGCGATCGCAGCCTCCGCCGTCGAAGGCTCGACGCCCGCGAGCGCGGGCGGCACCGGCTTGCCCGCGCGCCGCGCGGCCGCGACCACGATGCCGGCGAGCGAGGCGGGCAGCAGCGACGGGGCGACGATCGCGCGGTGCGCGACCGGCAGCAGCCAGTCGTCGTCGACGGAATGGAGCGAACTCACCTCGGTGCCGCGCTTCGCGGCCTGGCGCAACCGCTGCGCGACGAGCGGGTGGTCCTTGCGCAGGAAGCTCGCGACGACGAGCACGCGATCGTGCGAGCCCAGTTCGGCGATCGGCATCCCGAGCCAGGGAACGCCGGCGAGCGCACGGTCGTCGGAGAAGTCCGACTGGCGCAGCCGGTGGTCGACGTTGCCGCTCCCGAGGCCGCGCGCGAGGCGCGCGACCAGGGCGAGTTCCTCGAAGGTCGCGTGCGGCGAGGCGAGCACGCCGATCGACGGCGCGCCGTGTTTCGCGGCCGCGTCCTTCAGGCCCCGCGCGACCGCCTCCAGCGCGGTCGGCCAGTCGGCGTCGCGCCACTCGCCGTTCTCCTTGATCCGGGGCGTGCCGAGGCGCGCGGAGGAGTCCAGCGCCTCGTAGCTGTAGCGATCCTTGTCGGAGATCCAGCACTCGTTCACCGCCTCGTTGTCGAGCGGCAGCACGCGCATGACACGGTCGCCCTTCACCTGCACGACCAGGTTCGAACCCAGCGAGTCGTGCGGCGACACCGACTTGCGGCGCGCGAGTTCCCAGGTGCGCGCCGCGTAGCGGAACGGCTTGCTGGTGAGCGCGCCGACCGGGCAGAGGTCGATCACGTTGCCGGACAGCTCCGAGTCCACGGTCTTGCCGACGAAGGTGACAATCTCGGAGTGCTCGCCGCGGCCCATCATGCCGAGTTCCATCACGCCGGCGATCTCCTGGCCGAACCGGACGCAGCGCGTGCAGTGGATGCACCGGGTCATCTCCTCGGCCGACACCAGCGGACCGAGGTTCTTGTGGAAGACGACGCGCTTGGGCTCCCCGTAGCGCGACGCCGACTTGCCGTAGCCGACCGCGAGGTCCTGCAGCTGGCACTCGCCGCCCTGGTCGCAGATCGGACAGTCGAGCGGGTGGTTGATCAGCAGGAACTCCATCACGCCCTTCTGGGCGGAGACGGCGAGTTCGGAGTGCGTCTGCACCTTCATGCCCTCGGTCACCGGCGTCGCGCAGGCAGGCAGCGGCTTGGGCGCCTTCTCCACCTGCACGAGGCACATCCGGCAGTTCGCCGCGATCGAGAGCTTGCGGTGCCAGCAGAAGTGCGGCACGTAGACGCCGAGCTTGACGGCCGCGTCCATGACGGTGCTGCCGTGCGGCACCTGGACCGGCCTGCCGTCGATCTCGAGGTTCAGCATCGCTGAGGGGGCGCCGGGTGCGTTCACAGGTAGGGCGGCACGAGGCAGCGCTTGTGGTCGATGTGGTGCTGGAATTCGGCGCGGAAGTGCTTGACGAAGCTCTTCACCGGCATCGCCGCGGCGTCGCCCAGCGCGCAGATCGTGCGGCCCATGATGTTGTCGGACACCGAGTTGAGGAGGTCGAGATCCTCCTGGCGGCCCTCGCCGTTCTCGATGCGCCTGACGACGCGCCACAGCCAGCCGGTGCCCTCGCGACAGGGCGTGCACTGGCCGCAGGACTCCTCGTAGTAGAAGTACGACAGCCGCATCAGCGAGCGCACCATGCACCGCGTCTCGTCCATCACGATCACGGCGCCCGAGCCCAGCATCGAGCCCGCCTTCGCGATCGAGTCGTAGTCCATCGTCGTCGCCATCATCACGTCGGCGGGAAGCACGGGCGCGGACGAGCCTCCCGGGATCACCGCCTTGAGCTTGCGTCCGCCGCGCATCCCGCCCGCGAGCTCGAGGAGCGCCGGGAACGGCGTGCCGAGCTTGAGCTCGAAATTGCCGGGGCGCGCGACGTCGCCGGAGACCGAGAAGAGCTTGGTGCCGCCGTTGTTCGGCTTGCCGAGGTTCAGGAACCACTCGCCGCCGTGGCGCAGGATCCAGGGCACCGAGGCGAAGGTCTCGGTGTTGTTGATCGTGGTCGGCTTGCCGTAGAGCCCGAAGCTCGCCGGGAACGGCGGCTTGAAGCGCGGTTGGCCCTTCTTGCCCTCGAGCGACTCGAGGAGCGCCGTCTCCTCGCCGCAGATGTAGGCGCCGAAACCGTGGTGGTTGAAGAGGTCGAACGAGAATCCGCTGCCGAGGATGTTCGGCCCGAGGAAGCCCGCGCGGCGCGCCTCGTCGACCGCCTCCTCGCAGCGCTCGTAGACCTCCCAGATCTCGCCGTGCACGTAGTTGTAGCCTCGCGCGCAGCCCATCGCGTAACCGGCGATGATCATGCCCTCGATGAGCGCGTGCGGGTTGTAGCGCAGGATGTCGCGGTCCTTGAACGTGCCCGGCTCGCCCTCGTCCGAGTTGCAGACCAGGTACTTGTCGCCCGCGAACTGCTGCGGCATGAAGCTCCACTTGAGGCCCGTCGGGAAGCCCGCGCCCCCCCGGCCGCGAAGCGCGCTCTTCTTCACCTCGGCGATGACCGTCGCAGGCGGAGTCCTCTCCGCGAGGATCCTCCGGAGCGCCTCGTAGCCGCCGCGCTTCACGTAGTCGTCGAGCCGCCAGTTGCTGCCGTCGAGCCCCGCCATCAACACCGCATCGGGGCCGTAGTCCAGGAACTCGCGCGGGGCGTTCATCGCTCGCCCTCCCCGTTTGGCCGTCCCTCGCCGCGGGCCGCCGCGGCCGAGAGTTCGTCGACGAGCGCGTCGAGCTTCTCGCCGCTCATCCAGCTCACCATCCGGTGGTTGTTGACGAGCATCACCGGCGCGTCGCCGCAGGCGCCCATGCACTCGCCTTCCTTGAGCGTGAAGCAGCCGTCGGGCGTCGTCTCGCCGAAGTCGATCCCGAGCTTCGCCTTGAGGTGCTCGGCCGCCGCGGTCGCGCCGGACAGCGCGCAGGGCAGGTTCGTGCAGACGGTGAGCTTGAAGCGGCCGGTCGGCGCGAGGTCGTACATCGCATAGAACGTGGCGACCTCGTAGACGGCGATCGGCGGCATGCCGAGGATCGTGGCGACCTCGTCGATCGCCTCGCTCGACAGCCAGCCCCGTTCCCGCTGCGCGATCGCGAGCGCCGACATCACCGCCGACTGCTGCTGGCCGGGCGGGTACTTGGCGACCTCGCGGTCGATGCGCGCGCGCGCGTCGTCGGACAGGGGCTTCATCGGTCGATCGACCCGAACACGACGTCCTGCGTGCCGATGATCGCGACCACGTCCGCGATCATGTGCCCGCGCGACATTTCGTCGAGCGCCGCCAGGTGGGGATAGTCGGGCGGCCGGAGCTTGAGCCGGTAGGGCTTGTTCGCTCCGTCCGAGATCGCGTAGACGCCGAACTCGCCCTTCGGATGCTCGATCGCGGCGTACACCTCGCCGGGCGGCACGTGGATGCCCTCGGTGAAGAGCTTGAAGTGGTGGATCAGGTCCTCCATGCCGGTCTTCATCTTCTCGCGCGGGGGCGGCGCCACCTTGTGGTCGCCGGTGATGACCGGGCCGGGATTCGCGCGCAGCCACTCGACGCACTGCCGGATGATCCGGTTCGACTGGCGCATCTCCTCGACGCGGACCAGGTAGCGGTCGTAGCAGTCGCCGTTCACCCCGACCGGAACGTCGAACGCCATCCGGTCGTAGACCTCGTAGGGCTGCTTGCGGCGCAGGTCCCAGGGGATGCCCGAACCGCGCAGCATCGCCCCGGAGAAGCCCAGCGCCATCGCGCGCTCCGGGGACACCACGCCGATGCCGACGGTCCGCTGCTTCCAGATGCGGTTGTCGGTGAGGAGCGTCTCGTAGTCGTCGACGTAGCCCGGGAACCGCCGCGTGAAGTCCTCGATGAAGTCGAGGAGCGACCCCTGCCGGTTGGCGTTCATCGCATCGAGCGTGCGGGCGTTGCGGCTGTGCTGCGCGCGGTACTGCGGCATCCGGTCCGGCAGGTCGCGGTAGACGCCGCCCGGCCGGTAGTAGGCGGCGTGCATGCGCGCTCCCGACACCGCCTCGTACATGTCGAACAGGTCCTCGCGTTCGCGGAAGCAGTAGAGGAACGTCGTCATGCCGCCGCAGTCGAGCGAGTGGCAGCCGAGCCACAGCAGGTGGTTCAGGATGCGCGTGATCTCGTCGAACATCACGCGTATGTACTTCGCGCGGACGGGCACCTCGATCCCGAGCAGGCGCTCGATCGCGAGGCAGTAGGCGTGCTCGTTGCACATCATCGACACGTAGTCCAGCCGGTCCATGTACGGCAGCGACTGGATCCAGGTCTTGTGCTCGGCGAGCTTCTCGGTCGCCCGGTGCAGGAGGCCGATGTGCGGATCGGCGCGCTCGATGACCTCGCCGTCGAGTTCGAGCACGAGGCGCAGCACGCCGTGGGCCGCCGGGTGCTGCGGCCCGAAATTCATCGTGTAGTTGCGGATCTCGGCCATCGCTCAGGCGCCGCCGGGCTCGCGGCCCGCGTAGTTCGGCTCGCGCACGATGCGCGGCGTGACCTCGCGCGGTTCGATCGTGACCGGCTGGTAGACGACGCGGCCCTGCTCCGGGTCGAAGCGCATCTCGACGTGGCCGGAGAGCGGGAAGTCCTTGCGGAACGGGTGGCCGACGAACCCGTAGTCGGTCAGGATCCGGCGCAGGTCCGGGTGCCCCGAGAAGACGATGCCGTAGAGGTCGAAGGCCTCGCGCTCGAACCAGTTCGCCGAGGGCCAGAGATCGATCATCGACGGCAGCACCGGGAAGTCGTCGTCGGGCGCGAACGCGCGCACGCGGAGCCGCCGGTTGTTCGCGAGCGACAGCAGGTGGTAGACCGCGGCGAACCGCGGGCCGTCGCGCCGCGCGTCGGCGATCGCCGAGTAGTCGACCCCGCACACGTCGACGAGGACCTCGAACCGGAACGCGGCGGTGTCGCGCAACGCGCGCATCGTCGCCACCAGGCGATCGTGGCGCACGACGATCGTGGTCTCGCCCAGCGCCTCGACGACCGAGACGATCGCGTCGCCGAAGGCGGCGCGCCAGGGATCGACGGGGGCCTCGGGCGCCGCGGCGGGCGCGGCTGCGGCCGGGGAAGCGGGAACGTCGGCCATCAGCGCGCGATCGTGTTGGTGCGCCAGATCTTGTTCTGGAGCTGGAGGATGCCGTAGAGCAGCGCTTCGGCGGTCGGCGGACAGCCGGGCACGTAGACGTCGACCGGCACGATGCGGTCGCAGCCGCGCACGACCGAGTACGAGTAGTGGTAGTAGCCGCCGCCGTTCGCGCAGGAGCCCATCGAGATCACCCAGCGCGGCTCGGGCATCTGCTCGTAGACCTTGCGGAGCGCCGGCGCCATCTTGTTGCAGAGCGTGCCGGCGACGAGCATCACGTCGGATTGCCGCGGCGACGGCCGGAACACGACGCCGAAGCGGTCGAGGTCGTAGCGGGCGGCGCCCGCGTGCATCATCTCGACCGCGCAGCACGCGAGGCCGAAGGTCATCGGCCACATCGAGCCGTTGCGGGCCCAGTTGATCACGCTGTCGAGCGTGGTCGTGACGAAGCCCTTCTCGAGGACGCCTTCGATCGCCATCGCGCTATCCCGGACGCCTCATTCCCACTCGAGCGCGCCCTTCTTCCACTCGTAGACGAAGCCGACGACGAGGATCGCGAGGAAGACCATCATCGCGGCGTAGCCGAAGAAGCCGATCTCCGGCAGCACGACCGCCCACGGGAAGAGGAACGCGATCTCGAGATCGAACAGGATGAACAGGATCGCCACGAGGTAGTAGCGCACGTCGAACTTCATGCGCGCGTCCTCGAAGGCCTCGAAGCCGCACTCGTAGGGCGAGAGCTTCTTCGCGTCCGGCTTGTGCGGCGCGAGGATGCCGCCCACTGCGAGCAGCACGGCGCCCAGCACGATGCCCACGGCGATGAACATCAGGACCGGGAAGTAGTTCTCGAGCATGCCGACCTCAGGCGTCCTCGCCGTCTCCGGCGCGTTTCCGTTGCCCGGCGTTCCGCCGGATTCCGCCTCGCTTCACCGCCACTCCAACTGGTGCCGACGGGGAGACTCGAACTCCCACGGCTTTCGCCACTGCCCCCTCAAGACAGCGTGTCTACCAATTTCACCACGTCGGCGATTCGTTCGCGCCCCGCGTCAGGACACGCGCGGGGACTCCATCCTACTTCGGAACCTCCCCGGCCTTCGATGCCGGCGCCGCGGAACCGGCGGGTGCGGCCGTGCCCGCCGGAGCCGCGCCCGCGGGGGCAGGCGCCGTGCCGGCCTCCCGCGTTGCGCCCGATGCGGGCACCGTGGAACCGGCAGCGGGCGCCGGAACGCCCTTG
>DAOMBL010000062.1:0-11044 GCA_035427325.1 Casimicrobiaceae bacterium | reverse complement strand
CGAACAACGTTGCGTCCGGCGCGATCCGCGACGCGAGGGCCGGCGCGACGACGACACGACCGCTGACGCGCGTGGCGGCAGCCGTTGCGGCAGGTCCGGCAGACGCGCCGGGCGCAGGCGGTGCGACCGACGCGGATGGTTGCGGCGCCGAGCCGGCGGCGCCGCCTTCGAGGCCCGCGATCGTGTCGCGAATGCCGCGCGCATCCTCGCTCTCCGGCGGCACGACGGCGAGCAGGCGCCGCCAGTACGCGATCGCGGCGGGATCGTCGCCGCGCTCCATCGCTGCCGACGCCGCGAGCGCGAGCGCCTTCGGGTGATTCGGATCGGCGGCGAGCGCCTGCATGACGAGTTCGGTCGGCCGCCCGGCGAGCGTGCGTCCCTGCGCCATGCCGAGGGCATCGGCCCAGTCCGCGAGCACGCCGGCGTCGTCCGGCAACCGGGTGGCCGCCTGCTCGTAGGCGGCCGCCGCGTCGCGATAGCGCTGCAGCGCGTCGTACGAGCGGCCGAGCAGCAGCCAGCCCTGCGGATCGGCCGGGTTTTCCTTCATGCGCTGCGCCAGCCGGTCGACCATCGCGACGATCTCGTCGTCGGTGAACCGTGCCCGCGCGACGTTCGCTTCGAGCGCGTCGGGCCGCCCGAGCATCAGGTAGGCGACGAGCGCCGCCGCCGGCACGATCGCCACCAGCGCGACCGCGACGATCCAGGGAGTGCGTCCTGCGGATGCGTCGGGCGCGGGCGGCGCGGCAGACAGTTCCGCGCCCAACCGGGCCACGAGTTCCGCACCGGTCGCCTCGCGCTCGTCGGCTCCGATCGCACCCGCGGCGACTTCCGCGTCCAGTTCGTGCTTCCGGTCGCGGTAGACGGCGGCCGATGCTTCCGCGTCGGCGGGACGCCCGTACGTTCGGCCTGCGCGGAAGAGCGGCGCGACGAGGGCCGCGAGCGTCGCGAGGACGAGGACGAGCGCGAGGATCCAGAACAGCGTGGCGGTCGACATGGGTCGAGCCGGCCACGAATGCGGGGCCGGTCACGGGGGAACCCGGCATTATAGTGCGCCGATGCTGCGGCGCCGATAGGCAAGACGCGCCCTGCCCGATACACTGGCCGCGTCCCCCGTCCGCTCGCGCCAGAACAGACAAACCCCATGTCCGATCCACGCTCGCTCCGCGAAGCCTCGCTGGAGTACCACCGCCTCTCGCCGCCCGGCAAGATCGCGATCGCTCCGACCAAGCAGCTCTCGAACCAGCGCGATCTCGCGCTGGCGTACTCGCCCGGCGTCGCCGCGGCCTGCGAGGAGATCGTGCGCGACCCCGCGCAGGCGCGGAGCCTCACCTCGCGCGCCAATCTGGTCGGGGTCGTGACCAACGGGACCGCGGTGCTGGGACTGGGCGCGATCGGCGCGCTCGCCGGCAAGCCGGTGATGGAAGGCAAGGCGGTCCTGTTCAAGAAGTTCGCGGGGATCGACTGCTTCGACATCGAACTCGACGAGCGCGACCCGGACAAGCTCGTCGACATGATCTGCGCGCTCGAGCCCACGTTCGGCGGCATCAACCTCGAGGACATCAAGGCGCCGGAGTGCTTCTACATCGAGCGCGCCTGCCGCGAGCGCATGAAGATCCCGGTGTTCCACGACGACCAGCACGGCACCGCGATCATCGTCGGAGCGGCGATCGTCAACGGCCTGCGCGTGGTCGGCAAGGCGCTCGCCGACGTCAAGCTGGTCTGCTCGGGCGCGGGCGCCGCCGCGCTCGCCTGCCTCGACCTCCTCGTCTCGCTCGGCATCCGCCGCGAGAACATCTGGGTGTCCGACATCAAGGGCGTCGTCTACCAAGGCCGCCAGGAGGAGATGGACGACCACAAGGCCATCTACGCGCAGCCGACGACCGCTCGCTCGTTGAAGGAGATCCTGCCTGGGACCGACGTGTTCCTCGGACTCTCCGCCGCCCGCGTGCTGAAGCCGGAGTGGCTGCCGATGCTCGCGCGCGATCCGCTGATCCTCGCGCTCGCCAATCCCGAGCCCGAGATCATGCCGGACGTCGCGAAGGCGACGCGCCCGGACGCGGTCATCGCCACCGGCCGCTCGGACTATCCGAACCAGGTCAACAACGTCCTGTGCTTTCCGTTCATCTTCCGGGGCGCCCTCGACGTGGGCGCCACGACGATTAACGAACCGATGAAGCTCGCGGCCGTCCGCGCGATCGCGGACCTCGCGATGGCCGAGCAGTCCGAGGTCGTCGCGCACGCGTACAACCTCGAGAACATCCGCTTCGGGCCCGAGTACCTGATTCCGAAGCCCTTCGATCCGCGGCTCATCGAGCGCATCGCGCCCGCGGTCGCGCGGGCGGCGATGGAGTCCGGTGTCGCCACCCGCCCGATCGAGGACTTCGACGCGTACGTCGGGCGGCTCACGCAGTTCGTCTACCACTCGGGCCTGCTGATGAAGCCGATCTTCGCGGCGGCGAAGAAGGCGCCCAAGCGCATCGTCTATGCGGAAGGCGAGGACGAACGCGTGCTCCGGGCGGTGCAGGTCGTGATCGACGAGGGCCTCGCGAAGCCGATCCTCGTCGGCCGGCCGGCGGTGCTGCAGCAGCGCATCGACCGCTTCGGCCTGCGCCTCGTGGCGGGGCGGGATTTCGCCGTCGTGAACCCGGAGCAGGACGACCGGTTCCGCGAGTACTGGACCGAGTACTACCGCCTGACGGAGCGCAAGGGGATCTCGCAGGAGTACGCGAAGATCGAACTGCGGCGGCGCAACACGCTGATCGGGGCGATGATGATCCACCTGGGCGACGCGGATGGCATGCTGTGCGGCACCTTCGGCACGCACCAGATGCACCGCCGCTACATCGACCAGGTGATCGGGTTGCGCCGCGGCGCGAAGACCTACGCGGCGATGAACGCGCTCATCATGACCGGCCGGACGATCTTCATCGCCGACACCTACGTCAACGCCGACCCGACGGCCGAGCAGATCGCCGAGATCACGATCCTCGCCGCCGAGGAGGTCCGCCGGTTCGGGATCACGCCGAAGGTCGCCCTGCTGTCGCATTCGAACTTCGGCACGAGCGAGGCGCCGAGCGCCGTGAAGATGCGGCGCGCGCTCGCGATCCTGAACGAGATCGCCCCGGACCTGGAGGTCGAGGGCGAGATGCATGGCGACGCGGCGCTGTCGGAGGAGGTGCGCTCGCGCGCGTTCCCGAGTTCGCGGCTCAAGGGCGAGGCGAACCTCCTCGTGATGCCGACGATCGACGCCGCGAACATCTCGTTCAACCTGCTCAAGGTCAGTTCGGGCAGCGGCGTCACGCTGGGGCCGATGCTGCTGGGCGTCGCGAAGCCGATCCACATCCTGACCCCCTCGGCGACCGTCCGCCGCATCGTCAACATGACGGCGCTGGCCGTGGTCGACGCGAACCTCGAGCGGCAGGCGGCCCTGATCTGAGGCTGCCCGGCAAGCGAGCCCGGCTTCGGGCCGGTCGAGGGACCGCGGGCGCGCGCGGGCGCGCGGCGTGGTGCACAATGCGCGGGTCCGGCATGTCGCCGGACCTGGAGCGACGGGGGAGAGCATGACGCGGGGAATGACGGCGGCCCTTCGGGGCGCATGCGCGATGGCGCTGGCGGTGTTCGCCGGCGCGGCGCCGGGGATTGCGGCGGCGCAGGACACGAAGGTCAAGTTCCAGCTCGACTGGCGGTTCGAGGGCAACGCGGCGCCGTTCCTGCTCGCGAAGGCGAAGGGCTACTTCGCGCAGGAGAAGCTCGACGTCGAGATCGACGCCGGCAGCGGCTCGGGCAACGCGGTGAACCGCGTCGCCTCCGGCGCCTACCAGCTCGGGTTCGCGGACCTCGCCTCGCTGATCGAGTTCGTCGGCAACAATCCGACCGCGCCGAACAAGCCGGTCGCGGTGATGATGGTCTACGACGCGACGCCGGCCGCGGTGTTCTCGCTCAGGAAGACCGGCATCCGTGCGCCCGCGGACCTCCAGGGGAAGAAGATGGGCGCCCCGGTGTTCGACGCCGGCCGGCGCGCGTTCCCGATCTTCGTGAAGGCGAACCACCTCGACGCCGCGAAGATCGCCTGGACCGCGATGGATCCGCCGCTGCGCGAGACGATGCTGCTGCGCGGCGACGTCGACGCGATCACCGGCTTCTACTTCACGAGCCTGCTCAACCTCAACCGCGGCGGCGCGAAGGACGAGGACATCAACGTGATGCTCTACGCCCAGCACGGCGTCGATCTCTACAGCAACGCCATCATCGTGTCCGAGCCGTTCCTGAAGGAGAAGCCGGAGGCCGTGCGCGGCTTCCTGCGCGCGATGACGAAGGGATTGCGCGACGTGCTGGCCGATCCCGACGCGTCGATCCGCTACGTCAAGGAGCGCGACGCCCTGATCGACGAGGCGCTCGAGAAGCGCCGGATGCGCCTCGCGATCTCCAGCGCGATCGTGACGCCGACGACGAAGGCCGAGGGCGTGGGCGACGTGAAGCCCGCGCGGCTCGCGAACATGGTCGTGCAGGTGTCCGAGGCGTTCGGGCTCAAGAGCCAGGTGAAGCCCGAGCAGGTGTGGAACGGGAGCTTCCTGCCGCCCCGCGCCGACCGGATGATCGTCCCGAAGTAGTCCGGCCGACCCGGGATCGGTTCGCGACGCGCCGGCGCCCGGGACATCCTGCGTGAACTCCGTCGCCGCGACGCCGTTCGTCGCCTTCCGCAACGTCTGGCTCGCCTACGAGGGCCAGGACGCGTTCGCGGTCGAGGACCTCACGCTCTCGATCGCGCCCGGGGAGTTCGTCGCGATCGTCGGCCCCTCGGGCTGCGGCAAGAGCACGTTCATGAAGCTCGCGACCGGGCTCAAGGCGCCCACGCGCGGCGAGGTCGACGTCGAAGGCGTGCGTCTGACGCGCACGCTCAAGATCGCCGGGATGGCGTTCCAGGCGCCCACGCTGCTGCCCTGGCGCACGACGCTCGACAACGTGCTGCTGCCGCTCGAGATCGTCGAGCCCTACCGTTCGACGTTCAAGCGCGAGCGCGCGACCTACGTGGCGCGCGCGAAGGCGCTGCTCGCCACCGTCGGCCTCGCCGGCTACGAGGACACCTACCCCTGGCAGCTCTCCGGGGGCATGCAGCAGCGCGCGTCGATCTGCCGCGCGCTCGTCCACCAGCCGAAGATGCTGCTGCTCGACGAGCCGTTCGGCGCGCTCGACGCCTTCACCCGCGAGGAGCTGTGGTGCGTGCTGCGCGACCTCTGGGCCGAGCATCGCTTCACGGTGATCCTGGTGACGCACGACCTGCGCGAGGCGGTGTTCCTCGCGGACACCGTCTACGTGATGAGCAAGCGCCCGGGGCGCATCCTCGCGCGGCGCGCGATCGACCTGCCGCGCCCGCGCGACCTCGAGGTGACCTACGGCGAGGCGTTCACCGGGCAGGTCCACGAACTGCGCGAGCGGATCGGCATGGTCCGCAAGGCCTCCTGAATGTCCTCGCCACCGCGCCGCAGGCTCGAGACCTTCGCCCCGTGGCTGCTGTCGGCGGCGATCCTGCTGGTCTGGCAACTGGTCTGCTGGGCGTTCGACATCTCGGACTTCATCTTCCCGTCGCCGCTGCAGGTCCTGCACTCGCTCGTCGAGTACGCGGGCCCGATCGCGGGGCACGCCTGGAAGACGTTCTGGACGACGATGGCGGGCTTCGCGATCGGGGTCGCGGTGGGCGTGCTGCTCGGCGTGATCGTCGGGTCGTCGCGCTTCATCTACAACGCGCTCTATCCGCTGCTCGTCGCGTTCAACAGCGTGCCCAAGTCCGCGTTCGTGCCGATCCTCGTCGTCTGGTTCGGCATCGGCACGGTTCCGGCGGTGCTGACCGCGTTCCTGATCTGCTTCTTCCCGATCGTCGTCAACGTGGCGACCGGCCTCGCGACGCTCGAGCCCGAACTCGAGGACGTCTTGCGCGCGCTCGGCGCGACCCGGTACGATGTGCTGACGAAGGTCGGCCTGCCGCGCTCGCTGCCGTTCTTCTTCGCCTCCCTGAAGGTCGCGATCACGCTCGCGTTCGTCGGCACCGTCGTGTCGGAGACCGTCGCGGCGAACGAGGGCATCGGGTACCTGATGATGTCGGCCGGATCGTCGATGCGCATGCCGCTCGTCTTCGCGGGCCTGTTCGTGATCGGCGTGATGGCGATGGCGATGTACGAACTCTTCGCGATCCTCGAGCGCAGGATGACCGGCTGGGCGCACCGCGGACAGGCGGCGGCGCCCTGAACGCGCTCCCCGAGACACCGAACCCACGAGGCTCCGATGCGTACCCTGTGCCTCCGCCGCTGGTTCACCGCGCTCTGCACGCCGATCCCCGCGGCGCTCGCCGCGCCCGCGTACGCCGGGCACGGCGACATCGCCGGCCTGGGCGACGGCATCCTGCACGTGACCTCGGGCGTCGTCCCGATGATCGCCGCGGTCGCGGTCGGTATCTGGGGCATGGCCTACCCGTGGCGGCGCGACTGGCTGCTGCCCGTGGCGTTCGTGGCCGCGATGGCAGCGGGTGCGTTCGCGGGCCTCGGCAGGCCGCGCGAGGAGATCGCCGGAGCCCTGGTCGTCGCCTCGCTGGTCGTGCTGGGGGCGCTCCTCCTGCGCGCGAAGGCGTTCTCGGTGCCCGGCGCGGTGGTGATCTGCCTCTCGTTCGGCGCGGTGCACGGCTACGTGCACGGCACGGAGGCGGGGACGAGCGGCGACACCACGGCCTACGTCGCGGGGCTCGCCATCGCGACCGCGGTGCTTCACGTCGCCGGCATGGCGCTCGGCCTCATGCTGCGCCTCGCGTCGCGCTACGGCTTGCGCGCGGCCGGTGCGCTGGTCGCGATCGCGGGACTCTGGTTCGCGACGGGCCTCGTCCGGTAGCTCTGCGCGAACCGTCAGGTATTGGGGATCGCGCCCCGGCCCGCGAGTTCGATGATCGACAGGAACTCGCGGCGCGTGCGCGCATCGCTGCGGAACGCGCCGACCATGCGGCTCGTCACCATCGACACGCCCGCCTTGTGCACCCCGCGCGTCGTCATGCACTGGTGCGCCGCCTCGACGACGACCGCGACGCCGCGCGGCTTGAGCACCTGCTGGAGCGCGTCGGCGATCTGCGCGGTCATCTTCTCCTGGATCTGCAGCCGCTTCGCGTAGACCTCGACCAGGCGCGCGAGCTTGCTGATGCCGACGACGCGCCGGTCCGGCAGGTAGCCGATGTGCGCGCGGCCGATGATCGGCACCATGTGGTGCTCGCAGTGGCTCTCGAAGCGGATGTCGGTCAGCACGATGATCTCGTCGTAGCCGTCGACTTCCTCGAACGTGCGGGCGAGGACCGTCGTCGGGTCCTCGTGGTAGCCCGCGAAGAACTCCTCGTACGCGCGCACGACGCGCCCGGGCGTCTCGACGAGTCCCTCGCGCTTCGGATCGTCGCCTGCCCAGCGGATCAGCGTGCGCACGGCGTCTTCGGCTTCCTGGCGGCTGGGGCGGGCCGGTCCGCGGACGGACGATCGGACCTTCGCGACGGGCTTGCGGGCGGGACTCGGCATCTCGGACTCCGGTGATCGTCGGCGGACCGCGCGTGGGTGGGGACCTCGTGCCGCGCGCTCCCCGTAAGCGTAGCGCATCGGGCCCCGGCGGGGCGGTCAGGTAAAATCCCGCCCCACGGAGAGGTGGATGAGTGGTTTAAGTCGCACGCCTGGAAAGCGTGTGTAGGCTAATACCCTACCGCGGGTTCGAATCCCGCCCTCTCCGCCAGTCTCGCTTCCGGAAGTGGCCAGAAAGTGCCTGACGCAAGCCGGTTCCATAGGGAAAACAGTCTCGGAGTGTTCCGGGTCGGGCCGGGAATGGCCTCTTGAAACCGGGGGCAACTGGGGGCAACATTGGGGGCAGTTGCCCCCGACCCTACCGGAGTTGCCCCCATGACCCTTTCCGCCCGAGCGATCAACAACGCCAAGCCCGGCAAGAAAACTCGCCGGATGTTCGACGCGCAGGGGCTTTATCTGGAAGTCTCGCCGGCGGGCGGGCGCTGGTGGCGCCTGAAGTACCGCGTTGCGGGCGCCGAAAAGCGAATCTCACTCGGGACGTTCCCGGAAGTCTAGCTTGCCGACGCCCGCGAGCGGCGCGACGCTGCCCGGAAGCTGCTGGCGCAGGGGCTCGACCCTTCGGCGGAACGCAAGGCCGAGCGGAGGGCGGCGGAGCTGCGCGACGCCAACAGTTTCGAGGCCGTGGCGCGCGAGTGGTACGCCAAGCAAGCCCGGACCTGGACGGCGCGCCATGCGAACGACGTCCTGCGTCGCTTGGAGGCCAATCTGTTCCCTGACCTGGGCGCGCGTCCGGTCGCGGAGATAACGGCGCCGGAGCTGCTCGCCGCCGCCCGCGAGGTCGAGGCGCGAGGCGCGCACGACCTGGCGCATCGGATGGTCGGCGTCGCCGGGCAAGTATTCCGCTACGCCATCGCGAGCGGGCGCTGCGAGCGCGATCCGTCCGGCGACCTGCGCGGCGCGCTCGCGCCCCACAGGGCGCGCAATCAACGCGCGATCAAGCCGGAGGAACTGCCCGAGCTGCTGCGCGCGATTGACGGCTACGAAACCATCGGCGACCGGCAAACGGCGCTCGGGCTTCGGCTGCTGTGCCTGACGTTCGTTCGCACGGCGGAGTTGATCGGCGCGACGTGGGACGAATTCCGCGACCTGGACGGCGATGCGCCGACGTGGGAGGTTCCTGCCGAACGCATGAAGCTGAAGCGCCCGCACGTCGTGCCGTTGTCGCGTCAGGCGGTGGCGATTCTCAAGGAACTGCGCGCGCTCGGCGGCGGATCGCGGTTCGTCCTGCCCGGCCGCAATCGCGACGTGCCAATCAGCAACAACACCCTGCTATTCGCGCTCTACCGCTTGGGCTACAAGGGGAAGATGACGGGGCACGGATTCCGTGCCGTGGCGTCGAGCGCGTTGAATGAAGCCGGATTCCGCCCCGACGTGATCGAGCGCCAGTTGGCGCACGTCGAGCGAAGCAAGGTGCGCGGCGCCTACAACCGGGCGGACTATCTGCCCGAGCGGCGCAAGATGATGGCGCAATGGAGCGATATGGTCGACGCCTACGCTCGCGGCGCGGAGGTCGTGCCGATCAAGCGCCGAGCCTGAACGCGAACAGACTTCAACGCCGCGCCTAGCTCGACGGAGCGAAAACCGGGCACCCTACCCGGTCCGGCGCGGCACCCTCATAGGGGCGCCAAGGGGGCGCCGTGGCCGCAACGAAACGCAAGCCGAGAACGCACAAACCCTATACCGGGGCGCTCGCAAGACCGATCCCCTACGTTCCGCGCGAAGGCAAAATGCTCGCGCGTGCGTTGCTGGCGAGCGCCGGGGCTTCGGATGAGATTGTGGGCCGGCTGCGCGCCGAGTCCGAACAGGCGGATACGGCAAGGGCGCAGGTGATTGCGGAAAAGGTGCTGCTGCTGTTCGATCACTTCGGGATCGCCGTGGGGGACTGGGTAGGTTTGGTGCTCGCGCTCGCTCGCGCGCACGTTCCCGGATTCCATGAGGAACAGGTGCCGCGCGGCCGGCGCGCGGTATGGTCGGCACGGGATGCCGCGCTACTGCGGCGGCGAATCGAGGAAGTGAAGGCCGAACGGCGGGGGCGCTCATTCGCGCAGGCTGCGGAGATCGTCGCCAAGACTGGCGAATGGGGCCGGGTGAGCGGCGCGACACTTCAACGACGCGCACGACAGACATACCCCAAGAACGCCCTGGCGACCCCCATGCCGCTGCTGGATGCGATTGTCGCCGCGCTCGCGGCGGAAAATCCCCCGTAGCAATTTCCGCCGCGGCAGAAAATCCCCCCTCCCCTTTTTCCGCCGCGCGACGCCGCCTAAAACGAAGCCATGAGTCCGGGCTGTTCCCGGGCCGCCCACGGAGGGCATTCATGGCACAAAACGTAGCGGGGGAGCCGGCACGCTTGCTGCGCCGGCGCCAGGTCGAGGCGCTCATCGGTCGCGGGCGGTCGTCGATTTACGAAATGATCGCCGCCGGCGAATTCCCGAAGCCGATCCGCGTCGGCAGGCGCGCGGTCCGGTGGCTCGCGCATGAAGTGGACGGCTGGATTCGTGCTCGCGTCGAGGCTTCGCGCGCGGGCGGCGCGCGATGACGCCCGGCAAAGAAACGCCCGGCCGCGGGGGCGGTCCGGGCGTCGAGGTGCGATTTCGCGAGGACTACGACTCAAAGTCTAGCGGTCGCGCGGCCCTGCCGCAATGGGCACGGCGGCTCGTCAAGCGCGCTCTCGTCGCACTCGGCGTGCGCGGACTGATCGCGCCCGCCACGGCGCTCCGGCTGCTGCGGCGCTGGCGCCTGACCGGCGAGTGAGGCGGCGATGCGCGACGAAGTTTCGCAATTCGCGGACGCAATCCGTGCGGCCGGCCTGTCGCCGCCCGACGTGATCGAAGCCGACGGCGAGCTGCACCGGTTCGCGAGCAACGGGAAGCGCGACGACGACGCGGGCTATTACGTTCTGCACCTGGACGGCGTGCCGGCGGGGCACTTCGGATGCTGGCGCTCCGGGGTTTCGCAAACGTGGCGCGCCGACATCGGGCGCAAGCTCTCGGCGGTCGAGGAATTGGCGCACCGGGAGCGCGTCGAGGCGATGCGGCGGGCGCGCGAAGCCGAACAGGAACGCCGGCAAGGCGAGGCTCGCGCGGAGGCGAAGCGGCGATGGGCGGCCGCGCGCGCTGCCGATCCGGGGCACGGCTACCTGGTGCGGAAGGCGATCAAGCCGCACGGCGTCAGGCAGGACGGCGGCTTGTTACTCGTTCCTTTGCGTGACGCTGCCGGCGGGCTGCACTCGTTGCAGACCATCGCGTCGGACGGCAGCAAGCTCTACCTGCCGGGCGGGCGCGTGCGCGGCGCCTACTTCAGCATCGGCCGGCCCGGCGATACGGTTTGCGTTTGCGAAGGGTTCGCGACTGCGGCGAGCCTGCACGACGCGACGGGGCACGCGGTCGCCGTGGCGTTTTCCGCCGGCAACCTGCTGCCGGTAGCGCAGGCGCTGCGCGAGAAGC
>DAOMBL010000061.1:0-11065 GCA_035427325.1 Casimicrobiaceae bacterium | reverse complement strand
GCCGGGATGAGGCGCGAGGCGACCGGGAAATTCTCGTAGTGATCGACTGGCACGTCAGGATCGGGCGGCGTGGCGGCCGATGGCCGGCGACCCGGACGCAGGGCACGACCGGCGCACCCGCGCGCGACACGTCGGCGGGGGGCGGCATGGGCGGCGAGGTCTCGTCGAGTCCACGGGTTGCGTGACGGGCGTGCGCGCGGGAACCGGGGGGCGCGCCACCCGGAGGTCGCCATTGGGCTATAATGAACAGTTTGGCAGCCGAGGTGGTGTTCCGGGATTCCGGCGGGACGAGCATTCGATGGCGGGGCCCGTGCGCCGCGAAAGTGGCGGAATTGGCAGACGCACCGGATTTAGGTTCCGGCGGGGCAACCCTTGGGGGTTCGAGTCCCCCCTTTCGCACCAGCCACGGCACGCCAACGTCCGGCGCGACGAAACGCGTCCTTCACGACTGTAGCACGCGCGGGGCCGGCCCCCGTGCGCGCGGACCCGCCGAATCGCCGAAGCCTCCGGAAGACGACCGACCATGACCGAGACTCCTGCCACCTCAGGCCTCGAGCGCCGCCTCGAGGTCGCCGTGCCCATCGCCGACATCGAAGGCGAGGTGCAGAAGCGCCTGTCGAACCTCGCCCGCACCGCGAAGGTGCCGGGTTTCCGACCGGGCCACGTTCCCGTCAAGATGGTCGCGCAGCAATACGGTCCCCAGGTGCGGACCGACGTGATCACCGAGGCGGTCAACACCCGATTCAACGACGCGGTCCGGGCGCAGAACCTCAGGATCGCCGGGATGCCGCGCATCGAACCCGCGCCCAATCCCGCCCGCCCGGACGAACTCGCATTCGCCGCGACCTTCGAGATCTATCCGGAGATCACGCTCGCCGACCTCTCGGCCGTGACGGTCGAGCGGCCGCAGGTCGAGGTCACCGAGGCGGACGTCGATCGCACGATCGAGGTGCTGCGCCTCCAGAATGCGACCTGGCACGACGCCGATCGCGGTGCCGCCTCCGGCGATCGGGTGCTCGTCGACTTCACCGGCACGATCGACGGCGTGGAGTTTCCCGGCGGCCAGGCGCGTGATTTCACCATCACGCTCGGCGAGGGCCGGATGCTGCCCGAGTTCGAAGCGGCGCTCGCGGGCGTGCGCGCGGGCCAGGCGATCGAGTTTCCGCTCGCCTTTCCCGACGACTACCACGGCAAGGAAGTCGCGGGGAAGCAGGCGAAGTTCGCGCTGACGGCGAAGCGCGTGACGACGCCGACGCTCCCGCCGCTCGACGCGTCCTTCGCGAAGAACTTCGGCGTGGCGTCGGGGTCGATCGAGGACCTGCGGAAGGAAATCGCGCAGAACCTCGAACTCGAACTCGCCCGCAAGGTCGAGACCGTCGTCCGCGACCAGGCGCTCGTGGCGCTCCGCTCGAAGGCGACGTTCGCCCCGCCGCGGTCGCTGGTCGAGGAAGAAATGAAGGCGATGGCCGACGCCGCCGTCGAGAACATGCGGCGCCAGGGCGTGAAGCCCGAGGACGCCAAGCTGTCGCCGGACCTCTTCCGCCAGCAGGCCGAGGATCGCGTGGTGATCGGACTGGTGCTCGGCGACCTCGTGCGCAACCACGGACTCGCGGCGACGCGGGAACAGGTGCGCAGCCGCGTCGAAGCCGCGGCGCAAACCTACGAGCAGCCGGACGCCGTCGTGCGCTGGCACTACGAGAAGCCCGAGCGCCTGACCGAGTTCGAGACCGCCGCCGTCGAGAAGAACGTGGTGGACTGGGTGCTGACGCGAACGCGCGTCGTCGACCGCCCCACGACCTTCGAGGCGCTGATGGGGCCGGCGCGGGGCTGACCCGTCGGGCGAACGAGGCTTGACGCGCGCGCCCGCGCGTCCCATCTTGTACGCCATGGAGGCGCGCCCGACCGGGCGCGCCTTGTCAACTACAACGCGGACGACCGCAACGATGAGCAACTACGAACCCCAGGGCCTCGGGCTGATCCCGATGGTCATCGAGCAGAGCGGGCGCGGCGAGCGCGCGTACGACATCTACTCGCGGCTCCTGAAGGAGCGCATTGTCTTCCTGGTCGGGCCGGTGAACGACGCGGCGGCCAACCTGATCGTCGCGCAGATGCTGTTCCTCGAGTCGGAGAATCCCGACAAGGACATCCATTTCTACATCAACTCGCCGGGCGGCTCGGTCTCGGCGGGGATGGCGATCTTCGACACGATGCAGTTCATCAAGCCGGACGTCTCGACGATGTGCGTCGGCATGGCCGCCTCGATGGGGGCGTTCCTGCTCGCGGCCGGCGCGAAGGGCAAGCGCTTCGCGCTGCCGAACTCGACGGTGATGATCCACCAGCCGTCGGGCGGATTCCAGGGGCAGGTCTCGGACATCGAGCGCCACGCGCAGTACGTGATCGACCTCAAGAAGCGGTTCATCACGCAGATGGCCGCGTTCACCGGGCGGACGGTCGAGCAGGTCGAGCGGGACCACGACCGCGACAATTTCCTGTGGGCCGACGCCGCGCGCGAGTACGGCATCGTCGACCAGGTCTTGCACAAGCGGGTTCCGGCGGCGTAGAGTCCGTACTCGGGTGCCCATCGCAGGTCGTTGAATGGCCGACAAAAACTCCGGCGACAAGCTCTTGTATTGCTCGTTCTGCGGCAAGAGCCAGCACGAGGTGCGCAAGCTCATCGCGGGTCCGTCGGTGTTCATCTGCGACGAGTGCATCGAACTCTGCAACGACATCATCCGCGAGGAAGGTTCCTCGGCGGGCGAGGCGCGCGGCGAGCGCAACAAGCTGCCGACGCCGCACGAGATCCGCACGATCCTCGACCAGTACGTGATCGGGCAGGAGCCCGCGAAGAAGATCCTGTCGGTCGCCGTCTACAACCACTACAAGCGGCTCGAGTCCGGCGCGAAGGAAGACGACGTCGAACTCGCGAAGTCGAACATCCTGCTGATCGGCCCGACCGGGTCGGGCAAGACGCTGCTCGCGCAGACGCTCGCGCGGCTCCTGGACGTCCCGTTCGTCATCGCGGACGCGACCACCCTCACCGAGGCGGGTTACGTCGGCGAGGACGTCGAGAACATCATCCAGAAGCTCCTGCAGAAGTGCGACTACGACATCGACAAGGCGCAGCGTGGCATCGTCTACATCGACGAGATCGACAAGATCTCGCGCAAGAGCGACAACCCGTCGATCACCCGCGACGTGTCGGGCGAGGGGGTCCAGCAGGCGCTCCTCAAGCTGATCGAGGGCACGATCGCGAGCGTGCCCCCGCAGGGCGGGCGCAAGCACCCGAACCAGGAGTTCGTCCAGGTCGACACGACCAACATCCTGTTCGTCTGCGGCGGCGCGTTCGACGGCCTGGAGAAGATCGTCCGGGCGCGCAGCGCGAAGACCGGCATCGGCTTCGGCGCGGAAGTCGCCTCGCCCGACGATCGCAAGAACATCACGACGCTCCTGCGCCAGGCGGAGCCCGAGGACCTGATCAAGTTCGGCCTGATCCCCGAGTTCGTCGGGCGCCTTCCGGTCGTGGCGACGCTCGACGAGCTGGACGAGGGGGCGCTGATCGAGATCCTGGTCGAGCCGAAGAACGCGCTGATCAAGCAGTACCAGAAGATGTTCCGGATGGAGGGCGTCGAGCTCGAGATCCGCGAGGGCGCGCTGCGCGCCATCGCGCGGAAGGCGCTCGCCCGGAAGACCGGCGCGCGCGGCCTGCGCTCGATCCTCGAGCAGACGCTGCTCGACGTGATGTACGACCTGCCGTCGCTCGCCAACCTCACGCGGGTGATCGTCGACGAATCGACGATCACGCACGACGGCAAGCCGCTCCTGATGTTCACGGAGTCCGCGAAGGTCGCCTCCGGCAAGTCGTAGCGCGCAGCGCGGCCGGCGACGCGGGAGCGGCGAGCGCGCGGCGTCGCGAACCGCGTACGCCCGCGGGCGCTCAAGACCCCGGCGCGACGGGACGTTCGCCGGCGTGAACGCACCTGCTGTCCGCGGGGGCGACCTCCGGAAACTTGCGTCACCGTCAGGCTTATGCGGCGACTGCATCGGGTGTCGCCTGGAACGTCCGCCCCGGAAACCGTGGCGGGAACATTCCCTCGTCCCGAGGTCCCAATACCCCATGGGGAGGACCGCCCCCGCGCCGGTCTCGGCGGGCGCCCCGGCGGGCTGTGGTACCGTCGTGGCCTGAGCCGCCGGCACGTCGGCGCCCGCCAGGTCCGGACGGCAAGCGAGACCTGACGGCAAGTCATTGAATCTCCGGAAAGTCGAGGGTTGACTTGCCCGGCGCCGCCGGCGCCCCCATGTTGCAGGGGACCTCCCTGCCCGAAGGACCCGATGCCTACCGAACCGCAAGCTCCGACCGACCTGACATCGCTTCCGCTGCTGCCGCTGCGCGACGTCGTGGTGTTCCCCCACATGGTGATCCCGTTGTTCGTGGGACGCCCGAAGTCGATCAAGGCGCTCGACGCCGCGATGGAGTCGGGCAAGCACATCCTGCTGGTCGCGCAGAAGCAGGCCGCCAAGGACGATCCCGGCGTCGACGATCTCTACGAGATCGGGAGCATCGCGACCGTCCTCCAGATGCTGAAGCTGCCCGACGGTACGGTGAAGGTGCTGGTCGAGGGCACCCAGCGCGCCCGGATCGTGGCAGTGAAGGACCACGCCGAACTCCTGACGGCCGAGGCGCGCCCGGTGGTCGTCGATGCAGGTCCGGCGCACGAAGTGGAGGCGATGCGCCGCGCGCTGCTTGCGCAGTTCGACCAGTACGTGAAGCTCAACAAGAAGATCCCGCCCGAGATCCTGACCTCGATGTCCGGGATCGACGACGGAGGCCGGCTGGCCGACGCGATCGCCGCGCACCTGCCGCTCAAGCTCGAGCAGAAGCAGCAGATCCTCGAGATGAGCGACCCGGTGAAGCGGCTCGAGCACCTGCTCGGACTCCTCGAAGGCGAGGTCGACATCCTGCAGGTCGAGAAGCGCATCCGCGGCCGCGTGAAGCGGCAGATGGAGAAGAGCCAGCGCGAGTACTACCTGAACGAGCAGGTCAAGGCGATCCAGAAGGAACTGGGCGAGGGCGACGAGAACGCCGACCTCGAGGAGATGGAGAAGAAGGTCAAGGCCGCGCGCATGAGCAAGGAGGCCGAGGCCAAGGCGATGAACGAGCTGAAGAAGCTCCGGATGATGTCGCCGATGTCGGCCGAGGCGACGGTCGTGCGCAACTTCGTCGACACGCTGGTCGGGCTGCCCTGGCGCAAGAAGAGCAAGATGAACAAGGACCTCGCGCACGCGGTCAAGGTGCTCGACGCCGACCACTACGGCCTCGACAAGGTCAAGGAACGCATCATCGAGTACCTCGCGGTGCAGCAGCGCGTCGATCGGTTGAAGGGGCCGATCCTGTGCCTCGTCGGCCCGCCGGGCGTGGGCAAGACCTCGCTCGGCCAGTCGATCGCGAAGGCGACCAACCGCAAGTTCGTCCGGATGTCGCTGGGCGGCGTGCGCGACGAGGCCGAGATCCGCGGCCATCGCCGGACCTACATCGGGTCGATGCCCGGCAAGATCCTGCAGAACATGTCGAAGATCGGGGTGCGCAACCCGCTGTTCCTGCTCGACGAGGTCGACAAGATGGGGATGGACTTCCGCGGGGATCCGAGCTCCGCGCTGCTCGAGGTGCTCGATCCCGAGCAGAACTCGACCTTCGTCGACCACTACGTCGAGGTCGAGTACGACCTCTCCGACGTGATGTTCGTGGCGACCGCCAACACGATGGCGATCCCGGCGCCGCTGCTCGACCGGATGGAGGTGATCCGGCTCTCCGGCTACACCGAGGACGAGAAGATCGCGATCGCCAAGCAGTACCTGCTGCCCAAGCAGATGAAGAACAACGGCATCCGGCCCGAGGAGGTGCACGTCGCCGAGAGCGCGCTGCGCGACATCGTGCGCTACTACACGCGCGAGGCGGGCGTGCGCAACCTCGAGCGCGACATCAGCAAGATCTGCCGCAAGGTCGTGAAGGCGCTGCTGCTGAAGGAGAGCGAGGGGAAGGCGCGCAAGGCCAAGGGGCCGGTCGAGGTGACGTCGAAGAACCTCGACAAGTACCTGGGCGTGCGCCGGTTCACCTACGGCATCGCCGAGAAGAAGAACCAGGTCGGCCAGGTCACCGGCCTCGCGTGGACCGAGGTCGGCGGCGACCTCCTGACCATCGAGGCGGTCGCCCTGCCGGGCAAGGGCAAGACCACGAGCACCGGCAAGCTCGGCGAAGTGATGAACGAGTCGATCGCGGCGGCGCTGTCGGTCGTGCGCCACCGCAGCAGGCAACTGGGGATCGCACCGGATTTCTACACGAAGACCGACCTGCACATCCACCTGCCGGAAGGCGCGACCCCGAAGGACGGCCCGTCCGCGGGAGCCGCGATCGCGACCGCGATGGTGTCGATCCTGACCGGCATTCCGGTCCGCTGCGACGTCGCGATGACCGGCGAGATCACGCTGCGCGGCGAGGTGCTGCCGATCGGGGGCCTGAAGGAGAAGCTGCTCGCGGCCGGCCGCGGCGGCATCCGGACGGTGCTGATTCCCGAGGAGAACGTGAAGGACCTCGCGGAGATCCCCGACGAGATCAAGAATCGCATCGAGATCCGCCCGGTGCGCTGGATCGAACAGGTGCTCGAGGCGACGCTCGAGCGCCAGCCGGTGCCGCTCCCCGACGAGAAGAAGGACGCCGACGCGCCGCCGCCTGCGGCGCCGGCGAGCGAAGGCGAGGGCGCGCAACTCAAGCACTGACGTCGGTCGCGCCGCACCAGCGCGGTACACGACGGCGGCGAACCCGGACGACGCGCTCAGCGCACGAAGCGTGCCCGCGCGCGTTGTTTTTTCGACGCACGCCGTTCGTCGTCCGGTGCCGCCGCGCGCCGCGCGTCGCGTCAACGACTTAGCGCGAGCAAGTTCAAGCGTGACGTGACCAAGGCGCGCAGCGCGCGCGACGAACGTCTTGACACCGAAAAATCGCGGGCGCTATAACGACACATCGTCGCGCGAACCGCGATGCGACCATCCCGCTCGACGATCCCGATTCGACACGCGCCCCTTCGCGGGCGACGCGCCGCCGACGACACCTCACGCGAGGACCACCACGTGAACAAGAACGACCTGATCGACGCGATCTCCCGCCATGCAGACATCTCGAAGGCCGCGGCCGGGCGCGCGCTCGACGCGACGGTGAACTCGATCAAGGGCTCGCTCAAGAAGGGCGACATCGTGACGCTGGTCGGGTTCGGCTCGTTCTACGTCGGGCGCCGGACCGCGCGCGCCGGCCGCAACCCCAGGACCGGCGACACGATCCGGATTCCCTCGGCCAAGGTGCCCCGTTTCCGGGCTGGCAAAGCGCTGAAGGATGAGCTAAAATAGCCGGCTGCCGAGCATGCGCTCCGCAACCGGGCGACCGGCGCGGAGGCGCGGCGAGGACGCAGGCGCAGTCTGCGGCGGCCGGTGGCCGCGCGACGAGGAGATGCACCCGCGGGTGCTTAGCTCAGCCGGTAGAGCGTCGCCCTTACAAGGCGAATGTCGGCGGTTCGATCCCGTCAGCACCCACCAGCCAGGATAGGTGACAATCCTGGCGGGCAGCGGATTTCAGGAGTGGTAGTTCAGTCGGTTAGAATACCGGCCTGTCACGCCGGGGGTCGCGGGTTCGAGTCCCGTCCACTCCGCCAACTCCGCAAGGGCGAACGCGTGTTCGCCCTTTTTTGTGTTCGCGCGGAGCGAAACCCGCGCAGCTTCCCGCGGTCGAAGCGGGCGAAAGGCGGACGATCCGCCCGCAGGCCACCATGTACGATTTCCTGAGCAAGCACAAGCGCGCGGTCCAGATCGTCCTGGCGCTGATCATGCTGCCGTTCATGTTCTTCGGCGTCGATTACTACTTCCGCGGCAGCGGCGGCGAGGACGCGGTCGCGAAGGTCGAGGGCGTCGAGATCACGCGCCGCGAGTTCGACGAAGCGCTTCGCGAGCACGCCGACCGGCTGCGCCAGCAGATGGGCAAGTCGTACGACTCCGCGGTCCTCGATCATCCGGACGTTCGCTATGCCGTGGTGATGAACCTCGTGAACCAGCGCCTGCTCACGGAGGAGGCGCGGCGGGAGAACCTGCGGATCACCGACGCCCAGCTCGCGCAGGTCATCTCGGAGATCCCGGTGTTCCAGGAGGACGGCAAGTTCTCGCCCGAGCGCTACCGGACGATGCTCCAGGGCCAGAACATGACGCCGGCGCTCTTCGAGTACCGCCTGCGGCAGGAGATGAGCCAGGCGCCGCTGTCGGAGCCGCTCACGCAGGGCTCGATCGTCGCGAGGGCCTCGGCGGAGCGTTACCTGTCGCTGCTCGAGCAGAAGCGCGAAGTGGCGCAGGCGACGATCGACGCCGAGCCGTTCGCGAAGGACGTGAAGGTCGATGACGCGGCGGTGAAGGCGTACTACGACCAGCACCCCGACGCGCTGATGACGCCGGAGCAGGCGAAGATCGAGTACGTGGTGCTGAACGTCGATGCCCTGGCCGCGAAGGTGACCGTCGATCCTCAGGAGGTTCGCAGGCAGTACGAGGCCAACCAGGCCAGCTACACCTCGCCGGGCGAACGGTCCGCGTCGCACATCCTGGTCGCCGTGAAGGCCGGCGCGAACGAGGCGGAGAAGGCGGCGGCGAAGGCGAAGGCCGACGCGATCGCCGCCGAGGTGCGCGCGGCGCCCGCGCGATTCGCCGAGATCGCGAAGGCGAAGTCCGAGGATCCGGGCTCGGCGGCGCAGGGCGGGGACCTCGGGTCGTTCGGACGCGGCACGATGGTGAAGGCCTTCGAGGACGCGGCGTTCGCCGCGAAGCCGGGCGACATCGTGGGGCCGGTGCAGTCCGAGTTCGGCTGGCACGTCATCAAGGTCACCGGCGCGCGCGAGGAGACGAAGCGCCCGTTCGAGGACGTGAAGGCCCAGATCGAGGCCGAACTCCGCCAGCGCGAGGCGCACAACCGCTTCCAGGCCGCCGCCGACCAGTTCCAGAACCTCGTCTACGAGCAGGCGGATTCGCTCGAGGGCGTCGGCAAGGCGCTCGACGTTCCGGTGCAGACGACCCCCTTCATCACCCGGGCGCAGGCGCAGGCGCTCGCGGCGAACAATCCTGCGTTCGTCGAGACGCTGTTCTCGCCCGCGTCGATCCAGGCGAAGCGCAACACCGACGCGATCGAGGCCGGCCCCAACATGCTGATCGCCGGCCGCATCGTCGAGTACAAGCCCGCGGCGCCGCGGCCGTTCGACGAGGTCAAGGCCGAGATCCGGCGCCAGCTCGAGCGCAAGGCGATGGCGGACGCGGCCGAGCGCGCCGGGCGCGCGAAGCTCGCGCTCGTCGAGCAGGGGAAGTCCGACAAGGACGCGGGTCTCGCGTTCAGCAAGCCGATCGAGATCGCGCGCAACCAGCCCGGCACGACGCTGCCGCCGGACGCGCTGCAGCGCGTCTTCCAGGCCGATGCCTCGAAGCTCCCCGTGTACGTGACCGCGACCGACCCGCGTGGCGGCTTCGTGATCTACCGAGTGAGCAAGGTGACTTCGCCGTCGACCTACGACGAGGGCCGCCTCAAGCTCGCGGCGGAGCGGATGGGCGACCAGCTCGGCCGCGACTTCGCGTCGGCGTACCTCGCGTCGCTGCGCTCGCGCGCCGACGTGACCATCGCGCAGGGGCAGCTCGAGGCGAAACGCGACGACGAGGCAGCACCGGCGCCGAAGCAGGAGCAGTCACCGGCGCGGCGACGCGCTCCGCGCGGCCTGCCGCAGTAACCGACGCTGCCGCGGTCCGCGGCCGCGGCTCAGCGGCCGCAGTATTCCCGCGCGAGGCGCTGCTGCTCGGCGAGGCGACGCTGGCGCTCGGCCGCATCGACGACGACCTGTTCGCCCTTCGCGTTGATCGTGACGACCGGCACGTTGTCGGCCTGGTAGGTGCGGATGCCGGCGCGCGCCTGCTCGCACACTTCGGCCCGTTTCGCCGCATCCGTGCGGGCCTGTCCCGCCTTGGCATCGGCCTCCGCGCGCTCGCGCTGCTCCTTCTTGAACTGGGCTTCCTTGTTCGCGAGGTCGCGGGCCGCGTTCGGGTTGTCGGGCGGCGGCGCGCCGCCGACGGTGTCGTACTTGACTCCGGCGGGCGGCGGCTGGTCCGAATAAACGATCCGGCCGCTCGAATCGGTCCACTTGTAGAGCGCCGCCGAGGCGGAGCCCGCGGCGAGGGCGAGGGCGAACGCAGCGGCAGTCCCGAGCGCGGATCCGATCGTCGATCGGGCACGGTACGCGGTAGTCATGCAGCCACGGTACCCGAGGCGCGAGGGCGGCGTCAACGAACCGCGGCTGCCACCCGCAGCGGGCGCGTGGCGTCGGCGCGACACTTGCGGGTCGCGCCGTGCGCCGCGGCAGGAGCGGAGGCTGGTCCGCGTGTCCGCGCGCATCCTTGCTTCCCAACGTCGCCGGGCGGGGACGGCCTGCCTCGCCGGGGGCGCCGCGCGGAGCCCGCCGCCGCCGCGTATAATTCGTTTTTGAGCACGAGGAAGCCCCATCCCATGCGTGTCGTCCGCACCGCGCTCACGTTCGACGACGTCCTGCTCCTCCCCGCGCACTCCGCCGTCGTGCCCCGCGACGTCTTGCTGCGCACGCGCCTCACCCGCGGCATCGAACTGCAGATTCCGGTCGTGTCCGCCGCGATGGACACGGTGACCGAGTCGCGTCTCGCGATCGCGCTGGCGCAGGAAGGCGGGCTCGGCGTGATTCACAAGAACCTGCCGCCCGCGCGCCAGGCCGCCGAGGTCGCCAAGGTGAAGCGCTTCGAGAGCGGTGTCGTCAAGGAACCGATCACCGTGTCGCCGTCGATGACGGTGCGCGATCTCCTCGCGCTGATCGCGCGCCACCGGATCTCCGGCCTTCCGGTGGTCGACGGCAAGCGTGTCGTCGGCATCGTCACCAACCGCGACCTGCGCTTCGAGACCAAGCTCGACCAGCCGGTTTCCGCGATCCTGACGCCGGGTCATCGCCTGGGGACCGTGCCCGATGGCACCGCCCTCGAC
>DAOMBL010000060.1:0-11185 GCA_035427325.1 Casimicrobiaceae bacterium | reverse complement strand
CGTGGTGTTCGTCGATGAGCCGGAGGGGCGCATCGTCCTGTCCCGCGTGCTTCGCGTTTATCTCGTCTGCGAGAGCCTTCGCACGCGCGGCGTAGTCGCGGTAGTCGGCGATCATGCTCCTGGAGGGTGCCGCCACCTGGACGAACGTGAAGCGGCCGGCCCACTCGGGATGCCGCTCGAGCAGGCGGTCGATCGCGTGGAATCGTTCGAGGATGCACTTGGTGTAGTCGAGGCGGTCGATGCCGATGCCGAGCTTCACGTCGTGGGCGAGTCCCAGCCGGTCGCGGACCGCGGCGCGCGCGTGCCCGACGCCCCATTGCCGCGCGAGCGGCTCCGGCGGCCACGCGATCGAGATCGGATAGCGCCGCACGGCGGTCGCGTGGCCCGAGACGTGGACCTCGGAGGTCTCGCGGTCGACCCGCGCCTCGAGCACGCGATCGACGGTGTCGAGGAAATTGTTGCAGTGGAACTGCGTGTGGAAGCCCAGGATGCTGCTGCCGAGCATGCCGTCGAGGAGTTCCGCGCGCCACGGGCAGATGGAGAACGCCTCCGGGTTCGGCCAGGGAATGTGCCAGAAGGTGACGATCGTCGCGTTCGGCAGCCGCTCGCGGATCATCTTCGGCAGCAGCGCGAAATGGTAGTCCTGCACGAGCACGATCGGGGCGTCGGTGCGGGCCTCGCGGGCGACCGCGTCGGCGAACTTCGCGTTGACCTCGCGGTAGCGCGCGAAGTCGGACGAGCGGAACACCGGCCGAACGTGCGCGATGTGGCACAGCGGCCACAGGCCCTCGTTCGCGAATCCGCTGTAGTAGCCGTCCTCCTCCTCCTTCGTGAGCCAGATCCGGCGCAGGCGGTAGGCGGACTCGCCGGGCGGAACGTCGACGCGATCGTGCACGTCCACCGTCTCGCGATCCCCGCTGCCGCTGCCGTGCGCGATCCAGGTGCCCGCGGTCGCGCGCATGACGGGCTCCAGCGCCGTGACGAGGCCCGACGCCGGGTGCTGGACGCGGATGCCGTCGTCGGTACGGACATGGATGTAGGGCTCGCGGTTCGACACGACGATCACGTCGCCTCCCCCGGGCTCCCGTTCGAGGATCGCGCGGAGGCTCGCGGACGACCAGGCGAGCTGCCCTTCGTCGCGCGGCCGGTAGCGCTCCTCGAGTTCGCGGATCAGTTCGCGCACGTCGCCCGCGATCGGGCGAAGCTCGGGCGTTGCGAGGCCGGCGCCGCCGGTGGCCGGGCGCACGAGGCCCTCGCCGCGCAGGAGCGCGCGCAGGCCGCTGACCCAGCCACGCCAGGAGAGCTGCGCGACGATCACCGTGATGAGCGCCACGAGCAGCGCCAGCACCGCGAAGAACGCGAACAGGTAGCCCCGCGTCTCCGCGCTGCGCTTCTCGACGAAGCTCATGTCGTGCAGGATCGCGAGTTCCGCCGGACCCGCGCCGCCGGTGTCGATCGGGGCGACCGACAGGTGCAGCATCCCGTGGGCCGTCTGGACCAGCGCCCGCGCGGTGGCGGCGTGGTTGCGCAGCGCCGCGCAGGCGATGTCGGAGGGGAATCCGGGCGTCGCGATCGGCATCGCGCGCCCGGCGATGCACAGGCCGACCGCGTACAGGCGCTCGTCCTGCGTCAGGCGTTCGAAGAATTGCTCGATGCGCGGCGTCGATCCGGTCAGGACGAGTCCGGACAGCGGCTCGCTGACCGCGGACGCGATCAGCGAACTCCTCGTGTCGAGGTCGCGCACGAACCAGCGCAGCATCAGCGTGTCGGCGAGCGGAACCGCCGCGTAGGCGAACAGCCCGACGACCAGCATCAGGGGCAGCAGGAACCGGAGCGACAGGCGCATCCCGCCGACGTTAGCCGCCGGTCTTCCGGGGGTCTGTCGGACGGACCCCGATAGGCGTGACCCTCGGACGGCGGACCCCCGCGCCGCGTTCCGGCGTCGCAGGGCCGCCCGAAGTCCGCAGCGCAGACGCCGGGCGTCGATGCAAGTCACTGAATGGAAAGGCAATCGGGCGGCGGGCGCGGGCGGCCGGCAGCGGCACGAACCTTGCAGGCTCCCCGGGTGTCTGCCCATCCCTTTGGGGGAGCCGCAATGAACAAGACAGTCCTCGCGTGGGCGCTGATGTTCGTGGCCGGGACGGCCGCGGCCGACATCAAGGTGCTCGTGGCCGTCGATCCGTCCGACCGCGAATCGATGGTGATCGGCGTGCAGGACATCGCCGCCTCGCTGTCGAAGGCGACCGGCACGCCGGCCAAGGTGCTGAAGTCCCAGGACCTGTCCGACGCCATGCGCGCGACGCGCACCGGCGAGTACGACGTCTACATCGCTCCCGCGCACGTCGCGGCCTCGGCGCTCGCGCACGGCTACGGGCTCGTCGGCTCGACGGAAGCCGACGACATCTACCAGCTCGTCGCGAAGTCGGGCGCGAAGGCCGCGGCGGACCTCAAGGGTGGGCGCATCTACCTGCCGCAGCAGGACTCGGTCGCCGCCTACGTGGCGCGCGGGATGCTGAACGAGTCCGGGCAGTCGCTCAAGACGTTCAAGGACGTCCTCTACCGGCGCACGTCCGGCGCGGGCCTGTTCGCGATCGACACCGGCATGGTCGACGCGACGGTCGCGAAGCGCGCCGACGTCGAGCAGTGGCTGAAAACCGGCGGGGCGAAGGGCGCGCCGCTGCTCACGTCACGGCCGGTGCCCGGCGGCATGTCGGTCGTCGTGCGCAAGGACGTTCCGGAGCCGATGCGCGCCAAGCTCGAAGGATGGTTCCTGAGCCCGGCGGGCACGATGCCCGGCATCGGGCGAGTCGCGCATCGCCCCGACCCGGGCGCCTACCGCTACGTCGCGGCGCTGGGCAACTGGACGCCGGCGCAACTGCCCGGCGCGAAGGTCGTGACGGCCGACGAGGTCCAGTCGCTCGCGCGCACGGGCGTGGCGATCGTCGACGTCCGCACCGCGAAGGAATACGGCGAGAAGCGGATACCGGGGGCGATCTCGATGCCCTACGTCGAGAAGAGCGTGAAGGACGTCGCGTTCGACCCGAAGGCCGACGAGTTCGCGCTCCCCGCGACGATGGACCGCGCGAAGCCCGTGATCTTCCACTGCAACGGGCCCGAGTGCTGGAAGTCGTACAAGGCCTCGCAGGTCGCGCTCGCGGGCGGATTCAAGACCGTCTACTGGTTCCGCGGCGGCATGCCCGAGTGGGAGCACAGCGGGCTCGCGCTCGACACCTCGAAGGTCGCGGCCGACAGGGTCGCGTCGGCGGCGCCGGCCCGCTGACGGAGGACCTCGCGGGGGCACCCCCGGGGCGCGGGGGCTCAGCGCTTCGCGCGGAGCGTGTTCATGCCGAGCGTGATCGCGACGATCGCGATCCCGATCACGTTCAGCCAGAACTGGTTGAACACGAGGATCAGCCCGCCGACCGTCAGCACGACCTGCTCGACGCGCGTGATCGCCGTCGCCCACCAGCGCGTGTAGGCGGCCGAGAGCGCGAGGATGCCGATCGTGCCGGCGACGACCGCGGTGACGAACGCGCCCCAGGTGAAGTCGACGAAGAGCAGCGCCGGAGTGTAGGTGAACATGAACGGCACCAGGGCCTTGCCCATCGACAGGCGGAACGCGGTCAACCCGGTGCGCATCGGCTCGGATCCGGCGATGCCCGCCGCCGCGTAGGCGGCGAGCGCGACCGGCGGCGTCACGTCGGCGAGCACGCCGTAGTAGAAGACGAAGAAGTGCGTGGCGAGGAGCGGCACGCCGAGGGTCGCCAGCGCGGGCGCCGCGATCGACGCGAGGATGATGTAGGTCGGCGTCGTGGGAATGCCGGTGCCCATCAGGATGCACGCGACGGCGACGAACAGGAGGCCGAAGAACACCGTCGCGCCCTTCTCGGTCACGAGCCCGATCGGGTCGAACGCGCGGACGAGGCCCCCGACCTGCGCGGCGAGATCGACGACCGCGCCCGAGAACTTGAATCCGAGCCCGGAGAGCGTGAGCGTGCCGAGGATCAGGCCGACGCACGCGCACGCGGCGCCGATCGCGAGCGCGTACTTGGCGCCCTCGGAGAGGCCTTCGATCAACGGGCCCCAGGTGAGCGTCTGGCCCTGCAGGTGCCCCCAGCCGAGCTTCCGCGCGATCAGCGGGATGTACGAGCACACGAAGCACAGCACGATGCCCCAGAAGGCCGAGAGGAACGGTGTGTAGTCGAGGAGGAGCATCGTGACGAGCGCCACGAGCGGGAACACGAGGTGCCAGCTCTCGCCGATCACGCGCGAGAGCTTCGGGATCAGGTGCGGCTCGACGCCCTCGAGCTTGAGCCGCTTCGCCTCGAGGTGGACCATCGTGAGGCAGGCGAAGTAGTGGAAGAGCGCCGGCACGATCGCGACGATCACGAGGAACTTGTAGGGCACGCCCAGGAGTTCCGCCATCACGAACGCGGAGGCGCCCATCACCGGCGGCGTGACCTGGCCGCCGCAGGAGGCGGAGGCCTCGACCGCGCCGGCGAAGCGCGGCGAGAAGCCGTACTTCTTCATCAGCGGGATCGTGAGGGAACCGGTCGTCACCGCATTCGCGATCGCCGAGCCCGAGATCATCCCGAAGAGTCCCGACGACACGACCGAAACCTTCGCGGGGCCGCCCGAGAAGCGCCCGGCGACGATCGTCGCGAGGTCCATGAACAGCCGGCCGAGGCCGGTCATCTGCGCGAGGATGCCGAACAGCACGAAGTGGAACACGTAGGTCGCGACGACGCCGACCGCGATTCCGTAGATCCCCTCGGTGCCGACGTAGATGTGGTTGATCACGCGATCGGCGGGGTAGCCGCGGTGCGCGAGGATGCCCGGCATGTAGCGGCCGAGGAGCGCGTAGAGCAGGCACGCCATGCCGATGGCCGGCAGCAGCGGGCCCATGGTGCGCCGCGTCGCCTCCATCACGATCACGATCGCGAGCACGCCCATCATGTAGTCCTGCGCGATCGGCGCGCCGACGCGGGCGATGAACACGTCGTCGAAGAACACGATGAAGTAGAGCGAAACGGCCGCCGCGAGCGCGGCGAGCGGCCAGTCGACCCACGACAGGCGATCGCCGGTGCCGCCGAACTGCGGGAACGGCAGCGAGATGAACGACACGAAGCCGACGAGCGCGATGAACGCCCAGCCGTTCTGCAACCCGCCGATCGCCGACAGGCGATCGACGAGCGCCCAGGCGAGGTAGAGGTAGAACGCCGTGAACACGAGGCTCCAACCCCAGTCTCGCGCCGCGTGCCGGAGATCGGCGGCGGGCCGCTTGTGCGGGAACACGAGGAAGACGAGCGCGAGCACGAGCGCGAGGTGGAACGCCCGGTGCTTGATCTCGACCAGCAGGCCGAAACCGGCCGTGTAGATGTGGAAACCGGACAGGACGACCGCGATCGTCGTCACGAGCATGCCGACCGGACCGACGAGCGTCCGGAAATTCGATTCCGAGTCGAACGTGCGGATGAGTTCCGCCTGCTTCTCGGCCGAGACGGCCTCGACCTGGTCGGTCAGCAGGTTGCCGTGGGGGTTGGGCGGGTGCGCGGTCATGGGGAGAAATGGGGGGTGCCGGGATCCGGCCTGGTCGCGATCAACGCAGTCCGCTCGCGCCGGGGCCGGCCTGGCATGCGCCGGGGCGCGCGGCGAGCGACACGGCGCGGTTTCCCCACTGGGCGAGATCGACGGGGCGCGGGTCGCCGTCGATCGCGAGGCGCCACTTCTGGTCCGCGTGGACGCGGAGGGCGATCGAGTCGAAGCGCCGGTGCATCGACACGACCATCGTGTCGCCTTCGCGACGCCATGCGCCGTCCGCGTCGGCGGCGGTGGGAAGCCCCGGACCGTGCTGGCTGAACCGGATCTCGGTCTCTTCGATCGAGGTTCCGTCGACCCGGTAGCGTTCCACGACCGGCGTGCGGGTCACCGAATGGACGTAGCGGATCGAGAACGCGGGGGACGCGCCGGGCGCCTCCAACTGCGCGAGCGGCTTTCCGTCGGGGTGCGACGCGAACGTGAGGCACGCGGCATGCGCGCTCGCGCCGAGAAACACGCCCGGGACCAGCATCCAACCGATCCCGGGCGGGGGCGTCACTTGATGAGGCCCTTCTCCCGGTAGTAGCGCTCCGCGCCCGGGTGCAGCGGGATCGACACCGACAGCAGCGCCGTCTTGAGCGAGATCTCCTTGCCCTTCGGGTGGACCTGGCCCAGCGTCGCGGTGTTCTCGTAGAGCGCCTTGGTCACCTCGTAGGCCATCGCCTCGGAGAGACCGTCGTGCGTCGCCCAGACCGCCATCACCGCGAGCGTGTCGACCGGCGCCGACTGCCCCTTGTAGGTGTTGGCCGGCAGTTGCACGTTCGCGTAGTACGGCTGCGTCTTGCGCAGCGCCTCGATCTCGGGCCCCGCCAGCGGCACGATGCGGATGTCGCGCGCGTTCGCGAGGTCGGTGATCGACGAGGTCGGCGCGCCGGCCGTGATCAGCGAGGCGACGAGGTTGCCGTCCTTGATCTTGTCGACCGACTGCGTGAACGACGACAGGTCCTCGCCGATGTCCTTGCGCGTCATGCCGTGCGCTTCGAGCAGGTCGCCCAGGAGCTGCCACTGGCCGGAGCCCGGCGAACCCGACGAGATGCTCTTGCCCTTCAGGTCCTTGAACGTCTGCACGTTCGCCGAGGCGAGCGTCACGAGCTGCACCTGCTCGGGGTACAGCGCGCCCAGCGCGCGCAGGTTCTTGAGCGCCTTGCCGTCGAACTGGCCCTTGCCGTTGTACGCGGCATCGAGGATGTCGGCCGCGACGAACGCGCTCTCGATGTCCTTGCGGCCGAGGAGCTGCGCGTTCGCGACCGAGGCGCCCGCGGTCTCCGCGGTCGCGGAGAGCTTCTTGCCGCCGATCGTGACCTTGTTGCTGATGAGCTGGGCGAGCATGCCGCCGAGCGGATAGTAGGTGCCGCCGGTCCCGCCGGTGGCGATGCCGAAGAACACGCGCTCCTGCGCGGAGACGTGGCCCGCGAAGGCGACGGTGGCCGCGATCGCGGCGGCGGCGACGAGACGCTGGTGACGCATGGAACCTCCCCTGGGGGCCCGCGCACCCGGCGGGCGATCACGTTGACGATCCGGCCAGTATGCCACGGCGCGGGCGCGCGGAGGACTCATGAGACCGCCCCGGTGCCATAGCGACCGGCGAGGAGCCGGCCCGAGGCGAAGCGCTCCAGCGCGTAGGGTGCAAGGGGGAAGTCGGTGGCGAGGCCCAGCACCTGCTGCGCGACCAGCCGGCCGACGATCGGCGAGAGCTTGAATCCGTGCCCGGAGAAACCGTACGCGACCGCGAGTCCGTCGATGCCCGGCAACGGTCCGAGCACCGGGTTCCAGTCGGGCGTCACGTCGTAGACGCCGGTCCACGACGACGCGAGCCCCGCCTCCGCGAACGCCGGCAGTCGGTGCGCGACCTGTTCGCCCAATTCGACGACGTGATCGAGCGGCACGTCGGCCTGCTCGGTGTCCGGAGTGTCGAGCGTCTCTCCCTCGTTGCCGTCGCCGACCAGCAGCTGGCGCGTCGCGTAGCTGCGGAGATAGAGCTTCGCGGGCGAGGCGAGGTCCTTCAGCACCGGCAGGTCCTTCGTGTAGGCGGTCGGCCCTTCGAGCGTGAACACCGCGTGGCGCGAGATCGCGAGCGGCAGCGCGATCCCGGTCCAGGCCGCGACCTCGCGCGACCAGATGTTCTGCGCGCAGACGACGGTGCCGGCGTGGATGTCGCCCGCCGGCGTGCGCACCCCGACGACGCGGCCGCCGCCGCTCCGGACGAGTCCGGTCGCGTTCACGCCCTCGCGGAAGGAGACGCCGCGCCTCCGTGCGGCGCGAACGAACGACGAGAGCACGAGGTGCGCGTCGGCGTAGCCCGCGTCCGGCTCGAATCCGACGTGCGCGATGTCGTCGAAGGCGACGAGCGGGTGCCGCTCGCGCGCCTCGGCGATCGCGAGATCGCGCGCATCGATGCCGAGCGAGCGCTCGATCGCGAGCGTGTCCTTCAGCGCCTGCGCGCGCTCGCCCTCGGGCGCGACGATCATCAGTCCGCAGCGGTTGTAGCCGGAGGCGGCCTCCGGGTCGTCGAGGTACTCGGCGAAGCGCGCGAAGATGCCGATGGCCGCGTGCGCGAGTTCCGCGTCCTCGCGCACCGAGTAGTGCGTGCGCAGGATGCAGGAGGACTGCGCGGTGGTGCCGCCGCCGAGCGAGCCGCGTTCGAGCAGGGCGACGCGGGGGGCGCCGAGCATCGCCAGGTGGCAGGCGATCGAGGTTCCGATCACGCCGCCGCCGACGACCACGATGTCGTAGCTCTGCACTGCCGCTCAGCGATGGCGCGCGATGGTCACGCCCCCATTGAACCACAACCCGGACGATAATTGCGCCTCCGGGACCCAAGGGAGCGGATCATGGCGTGGATCGCGCTGGTCATCGCGGGACTCTTCGAAGTCGGCTGGGCGATCGGCCTCAAGTACACCGAGGGGTTCACGCGCACCTGGCCGAGCGTCTGGACCGCCGCGGCGATGGTCGCGAGCGTCGTGTTGCTCGGCTGGGCGATGAAGACGCTGCCGGTCGGCACCGCCTACGCGGTGTGGACCGGCATCGGCGCGGTCGGCACCGTGATCCTCGGCATCGTGCTGTTCGGCGAGTCGGCGAGCGCTCTGCGGCTCGCCTGCGTCGGACTCATCGTCGCAGGCATCGCGGGGCTCAGGCTCGTGACCGACTGACCGGGCGGCCCGGGGACGGTGCCCTTCGCCGCACGGAGGCGCGAGCGCGGTCTACACTTCCGAGGTTCGTTCATCCCGGGGAGGACGCCATGGCGAAGCTCTGGACGATAGCGGGCCTCATGCTGCTGCTTTCGCTCGGCGCAGGCGTCGAAGCGGCGGCGAGCGGAGCGGACGTCGCGGCGATCGCCGAACTGCAGGCGCGACAGGCGGAGGCGTGGAACCGCCACGACGCCGATGCGTACGCCGACCTGTTCACCGAGGACGGCGACGTCGTCAACGTGCTGGGCTGGTGGTGGCGGAGCCGGGCGGAGATCCGCTCCAAGCTCACGGCCGCGTTCGCGTTCGTCTTCCGCGAGAGCCGGCTGACGATCACGGAAGTCGAGGTCCGCATGCTCGATCCGCGCATCGCCGTCGCTCATGTCCGCTGGACGCTGGACGGCGCGAAGGTTCCTCCCGGCGCGCCGCGGCCGCCGCGCGAAGGCATCCAGCTCCAGGTGCTTCGGAAGGACGACGCGGGCCGGTGGCTCATCGCGAGCTTCCAGAACACCAACAGCATCCCCGAGGCTCCGTTTCCCGTTCCGCCCGCGAAGACGTGAGCGGGCAGGAGGGGAAACCGTCGGGATCGAGGGACGGTTCGTTCGTCCGGCTCCCGGCCCCTGCGATCTCCTGAGGACGACATCGTGACATCGGCCGAATCGGACTACCTGCTGCGCCTCGCCGCCCTGTCGTTGTCGTTCGTCGGCTTCTCGGCGGTCGTCGTGACGCTGCGCGGGGCTCTCGGCGGCAAGCTCTCCGACCGGCATCTGCGTCTCGTGCGCCTCTACATCGAGGGCGGGCTGCTGGTCACCGCGCTGGCCCTGGTTCCGACCCTGCTCAATCTCGTTCATGTCCCCGTTCGCGTGACGTGGCAGCTGTCCAGTGCCGCGGCGGCATCGGTGCTGACCCTCGTGCTCGTCGTCCAGTTCCGCCGGCGTCGCAGCGTCGAGGGCCGGTTCCCGCCGTGGGTGGTCATCGTCTACCTGGTGTCGATCGCCGCGGTGGCGGGGCTCTGGACCAACGTCGCGGGATATCCGCTTTCCCCGGGCGTCGGACCCTATGCGGTGGCGCTGACCTGGGCGCTCCTGGTTTTCGGCGTCATCTTCGTCCGGACCATCGAGCTGTTCCTCAATCGCGCGCCCGAGGCGTGACCCTGGCGAGCTAGTGGGCTGTAACGGAGGAATCGAAAGTCTCTGACTTGCTCTTCGCGCCGATGGCTTTGTTGCCCTTGCTTGCAAGGGGAGGGGCCATTGCGGCGCAAGGGCGCCTACCCCTCGGCGCGAATGGCGGCGTCGGAACGCATTCGCTCACTCCCGATTCCCCCGTTACAGCCCACTAGAGTTCGCTCTCGTGCCACCGGCCCAACGCGAGCCTGGACAGCAGCACGGCGCCCAGGTAGAACGCCACGCCGGCGAGCGTGATCAGCACGAGCGAGGCGAACAGGCGCGGAATGTTGAGCTGGATGCCGGACAGCAGGATCTGGTAGGCGAGGCCGGCGCCCTGTCCGCCGGTGCCCGCGACGAACTCGGCGACGATGGCGCCGATCAGCGCGAGGCCGCTCGCGATGCGCAGTCCGCCGAAGAAGTGGGGCAGCGCGCTCGGGATGCGCAGGCGCGTCAGCACCTGCCAGCGCGTGGCGCGGTTCATCCGGAAGAGGTCGAGGAGGCGCGGATCGACGCTGCGGAGGCCGAGCGTCGTGGCGGAGACGATCGGAAAGATCGCGACGACGACCGCGCACAGGACGAGCGCCGCGCGCGTGTCCTTCACCCAGATGATGATGAGCGGCGCGATCGCGACGATCGGCGTCACCTGGAGCAGCACGACGTAGGGCGTGAACGCCGCCTCGATCCATCGGCTCTGGACGAACAGGAGCGCGATCGCGACGCCGGCGACGACCGCAACGGCGAGCGCGGTCAGCGCGATCGAGACCGTGACGCCGAGCGATGCCGCGAGCAGCGGCGCATCGGCGACGAGCGTTCGCGCGACGACGAGCGGCGAGGGCACGAGATACGCCGGCACGTCGAAGGCGACGGTCCAGACCTGCCACGCGGCGATCACGACGAGGGCGACGGCCGCGGGCGCCACGAAGCGCCATGTCGCCAGGCGATCGGTGGCCGGGCGCGTCAACGCCGCCTCGTGCGGGCAAGGGGTTCGCGCGGGATGCCTCCGCCGGCCTCCGCAACGCTTGCAGAGAGATGGCGCGCCAGCTTCGCGAATCGGGTCGAGACGCGAAAGTCGTCGCTGCGCGGAAAGGGCTCGTCGATCTCGATTTCGTCGATCAGGCGGCCGGGCCGCGGCCCCATCACGGCGACGCGCGTGGAGAGGTACACGGCCTCGTGGATGCTGTGCGTGACGAAGACGATCGACAGTCCGCGCTCGCGCCAGAGCGCGGAGAGCTCGTC
>DAOMBL010000059.1:0-11257 GCA_035427325.1 Casimicrobiaceae bacterium | reverse complement strand
CGGGAATTCCTTCGTGCCGTTGGCGTCCTGCGACGCGTGGTAGTAGACGAGCGGAAGGCTCCAGCCGGGGCTGACCGGTGTCGCCACCAGGCTGCCGAAGGTTCCCGGCAGCCACACGCTCGCGCCGCCCTCGTCCGCCACTGCGGGCCGCCAGGCCAGCGCCATCGCTGCGGCGAGGAGGAGGAGCCCCAGCCACGACGGACGGCGGGCGCACTGTCCGCAGCCTGCAAGCGTCATGTCACGAAGTTCCGTCGGCAAACCGCGTCGTCATGCCGTGCCGATGGCAGCGACGCGTGCCCGCGCTGGCCCAGGTGACGTCGCGCCTTCGCCGGTCGGCCCGGATCGGCAGCGCATTCCCCGCGTCCCGCCGGCAGGGTCGCGGGACATGCATCACGAGCGCAGCTTCACTGCGCCCGTGATGGCGGTCCCGCTCGGCGTTGCGTGGCGACCTCGACTGCCGGTGATTGCCACGTGCCTGCGCCGGGCGGCGGGGTGCTGGACGGCGCCGTCGCCGGATCGGTCGGCTGGCCCGGTTCAGGGAACCCGTTCGATCTCGCCCGGCCGCCAGCTCTTGTCGAAGAAGGACTCGAGCGGGCTGTACAGGCGCAGGATCACGAACCAGCCCTTCCTGGGGTCGGTCTGGATCCAGTTGCCGCGGGCGACGCCGGCGGGCTGCGTGGGGCCGAAGTAGATCGTCGTCGTGCCGTCAGCGCTGGCGACAGCGGCCGGCGACGGGTAGCTCTGGCTCCCGGCACGCGGGTAGCGCTGCGGTGTGTCGAGCATCGAGCGGGTGACGTTGTCGTCGACCGTGAACGACCAGAAGTTCGCCTCCGGTATCCCCCTGGGCAGCGTCACCTTGTAGGTCCTGGCGCCGTCGAAGTAGTCTTTCCGGGAATCCACCATGGCCAGCAGATACTGCGAGCCGGCGCCGGGCAGGCGCATCGCCATCGCCGGCGTGATGCCGGTGATGCCGTAGAAAAAGGCCGTCCGCGCATCCATGGTGCGGTAGCCGGTGGGTGGATAGGGCTTGACACCCTCTTTCGTGATCTCGGGGATCGGCGTCTCGAACTCGTAGCCGACCTGGAACAGGAAGTTCGACCACGCCGAGCCGGGGTAGAAGTACCACGACGGGTCGCGCGGCGCGATGAACAGACTGCGGGCGGTGGCGTTGGCGAGCGTCAGCGCTTCGGTCATCGTTTGCTTCATCCGCGCCGTGGGATTGAAGGGCTTGCCCTTGACGATGCCGACGGAGGCTATCGGGCCCATCAGTTCCGCGTCGAGCGAGGTCGCCGGTTCATGCTGCACGACCTCGTTGAGCATCTCGTAGAAGCTCCAGTCGTTGGGCGGGACGGTGTTCATCACCTTGCCGCTCAGGTTGTGGAAGACGGTGGCCGGGGGCGGCGTGATCCTGCCGAGCCTGGCCTTGCCTGCGAGGAACTCGGCGATGGGCGTGCCGACGCCGCCGATCTCGTACGGATAGACCTTGGTGAACTGCTTGATGGCCTCGACCGCAGGCTTGGGATCGTTGTGATTCTTCAGCGACGAGCGGCCGAACCACAGAATGGAGTTCGTACGGGTGCGCGCGACGAAGAAGCCGCCGGTGGGCAGTTCGCCGCGGTAGTCCGGTCCGACGATCAGATACTTGCCGCCCTCGCCGCGGTCGGGTCCCGGTACGCCGAGGTCGGTGACCCAGCGGAACCACGCATCCTGCACGATGCCGAGGAACCCGGGCGGCGTCTCGAGCACGATGGGCCCCTTGTCGAGATCGAGGAAGCCCATGACGTAGATCGTGTCGGCATTGGCCGTGAGGAACAGCGACCGGGCGTCCATCAGTTCCTCGAAGACGCCGACCTCGTTGGCCTTCATCCCGACGCTCATCATGCCCTTGCGCAGCGCCTGGATGCTGACGCCCCGCATGTTGTCCATGAACACGCGGTAGGCATTGGTGAAGTCGAGCTGGTCGTAGACCTTTTCGAGCGTCTCCCTGCTCGGCGCGCCGTCCTTGAAGTTCAGCACACCAGCGCGAGTCTCGACCCTGTCCGGCGTGGTGATCGACGCCGGGATCGCGGACCCCGTCTGCGCCGGGGCCAGGCCGGGCAGTGCCAATACCGCACCGCCGGCGACGATCGCCAGGATCTTGATGAGATGCTGCGACATTTCGACTCCTTTCAGTTGGCTCGATGCGGTCTGCATCCATCGAATGGCCGGTCCGGCCATCAGACTTCCGGGGCTGGTGCTGGCTGCGGCCGCAGCGTGACCATGCGCGGCGGCAGTATGCGCCTGCCGGAGCCGTGCCGCCGATCTCATTCGACGCGCTCGACGTCGGGCATCGTGAAGGACCGGGACCAGAACCGCTCGTCGCCGTCGTAGATGCGCAGGATCGGAGCCGGCTTCTTGCCCGCGGTCGGTATCCAGTTCGATTCCCGGCCCGACGGCGCCTTCGGCCCGAAGTAGATGTCGACACTGCCGTCGGCGTTCTTCTTCATGTTCCCGACGTCGTAGGACGACAGGCCGACCCGCTCCTCACGGCTGTAGATGAATGCCCAGGTCGCGTAATCGTAGACGATCAGCGACCAGAACTGCTTGACCGGCATGTCCGCCGGAACGTGCAGCCTGTAGAGCTGACCCGCCTCGAGCGGCTTGCCCTTGCTGTCGGCGAACGCAAACAGGTAGACCGTGGCCGGAAGCGGATCGCCTGCCTTCAAGGCGGCGGGAATCTGCGCAAGCGAAGGAATCTTCGGGGCATAGAAGATCCCGACGTGGTACATGTCCGATCGATCGGTATAGAGCAGCGCGTTCGGAAGATCGAAATTCACGCTGCCTTGCGCGTCGGGCAGGAAGAAATAGGACCAGTGCCGATCGGGCCAGAACGGGATCGTCGACTGGCGTTTGAAGACCCGGTCCTGCATGTAGAAATAGGCGTCGACGACGGCCCGCTCCATCGCAGCCTTGTATTTCGCAGGAGGGTTGAACGGCTTGCCGGGCTCGATCCCGAGGCTGTGCAACATGTCCATCATCGCCTTGTCGCGCGGCCGCACCGGCTCGTCGGCCAGGGCTGCATGCAGGTCCTCGAAGTACCGGAAGTCGTAGTACGGAAGCGTGTGCATCGGCTTGGCCCAGGTATCGACGAAGCGCGTGGGCTTCGGGTGGGCCGCGTCCGCCAGCGGGTACATCGCGAGCTTCTGCGCGTAGGCGTGTGCGTCCTCGTTCGACATGCCCTGTTGCCGGATGGACCGGAAGGCGAAGTAGACCCGGTAGCTCGGCGAGCGCACGACGATGTAGCCGGCCGGGATCTCGCCCTGATAGCCCGGCGGCACGAGCAGGTAGCTTCCGCCCTTGCCCTTGTCGGAGCCCGACGGACCCACGCCCGCGATGGTTTCCTGCCATGCATCGACGATCTGGCCATAGAGCACGCCCTTGTTCGTAGCGGGCGGCACGACGAGCACGACCGGCCCGTTCTTGAGGTTCGAGGTCGCCTCGATATAGGGCGTGCTGTTGTTGGCGGTCAGGAACTCATGCCGCGGCATCAGCGGCTTCGACATCGCGTTGATCACGTTGTCGCCGATGTTGAGATCCGTGAGGTCGCGCTTGAGGCCGTAGAGGGCGACGGCGGGCTGCGACCACACGACGGCCTCGAAGGCGCGCTGGTAAATGCGCTGCTCCTCGAGATCGGGAACCGAGGGCTTCGCGCCCATGGCCGGCTGGCCGCCGACCGGTTGCGTCTGGGCCGCGGCCGGGTTGGACAGTGCGGCCGTGGCGATGAGCATGGCCGTGCAAGCGGCGGCAGCGAGACGAACCTTGCGGACTGACCCCATGATCGAAACCTCTTCTGTGAGCGGGTGGAACCATCGAAGCCCGGGGCCGGAAAAAATCGCAAGGCTCCTGGCCCCGGGAGCCGCAGAGGTGCCGCCGCGGCGTCGAACCTATTTCACTTCCACGATGTCGCCCGGGCGCCAGGTCTTGTCGAACCAGGGCTCGAGCGGGCTGTACAGGCGCAGGATCGTGAACCACCCCCTGCCGGGGACGGTCTGCACCCAGTTGCTCTCCTTCCCTGGCGGCGACTTCGGACCGAAGTACAGGTCGACCGAACCATCCGCGTTGTGCTGGACCGCGGCCTGGCCCCCGGCCTTGGCGGGATAGCCCGAACCAGCGCCGATGGCTGGGAAGCGCTGGTCGGTCTGCAGCAGGGAGCGTGTCTGCGTGTCGTAGACGGTGACCGACCAGAAGTTCCTCTCGGGGATGCCCTTCGGCAGCGTGAGCCTGTAGTTCTTGCCGCCTTCGAGCCACCGGCCTGCCGAGTCCTTGGCCGCTGCAGCGTACTGCGAACCCGCACCGATCATCTTCTCGGCCATCGCGGGCGTGATGCCTGTGGCCTGGTAGTGGAAGAGCACCCGGCCGTCGAGCTGGCGCGCTCCGTCGATGAGGAAGTCGTAACCGCCGAGGAAGCCGGTGTGCCAGCCCGTGCCGCTCCTGCCGTAGAAATAAGCACCTTCCTCGCGCGGCGAGAACGCGATCGCGCGTGCCGTGGCATTGCCGACGGCGATGGCCTCGGTGAGGATCGCCTTCCACCGATCATCAGGCTTGAAGGGCTTGCCTTTGACGATGCCGATGGCGGCCATCTGTCCGGTGATCTCGGGTCCGGCGACGCCGGCCGGCTCCGACTGCACCAGATCGTTCAGAAACTCCCAGTACTGATAGGTGTTCGGCGGAATGGTGTTGATCTGCTGCATCGAGCCGTTCTTGTTCGGAACGGGTCCGTGCGGCTTGCCGGCTTCGCTCAACGGGTAGAGGCGTGCATGCTTGCGCAGACTCTCCAGCGCCGGCTTTACGCTGCCGTCGACCAGCATGTTGCGCAAGGGCATCCACAGGCCATAGGTGGGCGAGCGGACGACGAAATAACCGTCCGGCACCTCGCCCCGGTAGTCGGGGGGCAGGAACAAATACTTGCCACCCTTGCCCTTGTCAGGCCCCACGAATCCGATGTTGATGACGTATCGGAACCAGGCGTCGTCCACCAGACCGAGAACATTCGGCGGCGCCTCGAACACCATGGGGCCGCCGCTGAGATCGATGTTGGTCCATGTCTGCGGCGTGACCGTGTTCGGGGTCAGGTACATGCCGGTGGAGTCCATCAACTGTTCCATCGTCAGGAACGTGTTGTCCGGCACGCCGATGTCGCGCGGCCCCTTGCGGGCGGCCCACATGCTGACGCCGGACAGCGTGTTCAGGTAGACCTCGACCGCGCGGGCGAAATCCAGGTTGTCGTAGACCTTCTCGATCGTCGCCGCGTCCGGCATGCCGCTCGTGAAGCGCAGCGTGCCCAGGCGCGTCTCGACGCTGTCCGGCGTCGTGATCTGCGGCGGAATCGGCGTTGTCATCTTCATCGCCGGCGACTGCGCTCCGGCCACCACCGACAGGGACAACGACGCCGTGCAGAGAACCCGTGAAACGAGACTGCACCTGCTCATGCCTTGCTCCTGAATGCGCGAATGGCGCGTTGCGTCCGCCCGTCGGGTATCCACCCGTCAGGACGAGCGCATGGGTCGAGGGCGCGCGCGACCTTCGCCGCGCCCGCCGTCTACCGCGGCACCACGCGCGCTTCCGGTCCGCTGCCCTCGACATAGACGCGCATGCCGCGCGCGAGCGCGGGATTGGGCGGCTGGGTGATCGCGACGAGCACGCCGCTCGAGAGGCGGACGATCACCTGCTGCGCGGCCTGCGGCTTGTCGAAGTAGCGGTTCTGCGCGATGTTGCCGCCGATCGCGCCCGCGATCGCGCCGGCCGCGATCGCGACGTCGCGACCGGTGCCGCCGCCGATGAGGCTGCCGAGTCCCGCGCCGGCCACGCCGCCGATGATCGCGCCCAGGCCCTGGTCGTGCGTGCTCTTCACCTGCGTGTTCGTGATCTGCTCGACGACGCCGGTGCGGATCTCCTCGGGCGCGGGCGCGCCGCCCCCCATGCCGCCGCCGGGCCCCGCGCAACCGACCAGCAATGCCACCGCACCCGCGGCGGCGAACTTCTTCATCATCGACCTCATGTCCGATTCTCCGATTCGCTTCACTTGGGGAACATCAACTGCACCTGCGCGCGGATCTGCCAGTTCGCCTGGTTGTCCGGGCGCTCGACGTTGTAGTAGGCGGAGAGCTGCATGTTCACCGGCAGCTTGCCGAAGTGGAAGATCTTGCCGACACCGCCCCCGATCGGGATCGTCCAGCGATCGCCGCTGTCGGCTTTCCAGTTCACCGTGAGGACCGGCGCGCTCGTCAGGTAGGTGCCGCCGGGCAGGTTGTAGTTGAGGAACGGCTGGATCATGCCGTTGTTGTAGGAGCCGCCGCGCTTGTTGCTCGTGAGCGACCACACGTTGTTGACCAGCGCTCCGTAGACCCACGGGCTGCCGTGGTCCAGGTGCAGCACGACCACCGACGGACCGAGGCCCCAGTTCCGGTTGCCGAGCTGTGCGTCGCTGTTGGTCGGAATCTGGACCACCGGCCCGGCGCCCCAGATCCATTTCCCCGGCTTCGCCGGTGACAGGAAGGCCGTGAACACGGTGTCGCCGATGCCGTCCTCGCCCGGCACGCCGGGGCCGAGCGAGGGATTCCAGATCACCGGCACGATCGTGCGCGTGATGATGTTCCAGTCCGCGTTGACCGAGACCGGGATCACCGGCTGGATGTTCAGGATGTTCTGCGTTCCCTTCTCCGGTCCGAAGTTGAGGTTCGTGTTGTTCTGGAACGGAAGGCTGATCATGTTCCCGACCGGGTTCTGCGCGAGCTTCGCGAGTTCCTCGGCCGAGAGTTCCGCCCGGGCCGGCGCGGCCCAGGCCGAGACCGCCAGGGCGGTCACCGTCGCCAACAAGGTGAGGGGCCGGAAGGTGTGCTTGGGAATCATGGGAGCCTTTCGAGCTTCGCGTTCGATTCGCATGGCGCGCGAGGCGCGGCCGATCGTCGCTGGAGGGCGAGGGCGCAACGACGCGCCTCCGCCGGCGCCGCACATCCCGACCTGTCACGGGCCGGATGTGCCGCTTGATCCGCCGACCATTCGACGATCGGGCATTGTGGGGCAGAAGCGATCGGCCGACCCTGCCGGGATGGACACGGGATTGCCCTTTCGCGACACCTGCGCTGCGCGCCTGCCTTCGCGGGAGCGACGGTGCCGGCGGGTGCGGACCGCACGGTTTCGGCTAGCATTCGCGCTCCGCGCCCGACGTGATCGCCATGCCACGCTCCAAACGTCCTGCCGAACCTTCGATGTCGCGCCTCGAGGCCGAACTCGGGATCTCATGGGCGGCGCTGCTGGCGATCGCGATCCCGCTCGTCGCGCTGCTCGCGGCAGGCGTCTGGCTCGCGCTCCATTTCCTCCAGCCGGTTCCGCCGCGCCGCATCGCGTTCGCGGCCGGTCCCGAGCGCGGCGCGCTCCACCAGTTCGCGCTTCGCTATCGCGACATCCTCGCGCGCGACGGAGTGACGCTGGACGTGAAGGTCACGCGCGGCGTCGGCGACAACCTCGCGCTGCTGCGCGAAGCGCACGGAGGCGCCGAGGCGGGTTTCCTGGTGGCGGGCGTCGCGGGCGAGGCCGACGCCCGGAGCCTCGTGAACGTTTCCAGCGTCGCCTACGCGCCGCTGTGGGTGCTCTACCGCGGAGCGGCTGAGGTGCGCGATCTCTCCGGATTCCGGGGACGCCGGATCGCCACCGGGGAGCCGGGGAGCGGCGTGGCGGTGGTCATCGGACCGCTCGTCGCCGCCAACGGCATCACGCCGGCGACGAGCACGCTCATTGAACTCCCGTTCGACGACGCACTCGCAGCATTGCTGCGCGGGGAGGTCGACGTCGCGTTCCTCGGTGAAGGGCCACAGCACCCCGTCTTCATCGACGCGCTGGCCCAACCGGACCTCCACCTGATGGACTTCGCCCGCGCCGACGCGTATGCGCGGCGCTTCCCCTGGCTCCGGGCATTGTCATTGCCTGCGGGCACGCTCGATTTCTCGCGCAACCTGCCCGACCGCGAAGTCAGGCTGATCGGCTCGACCGCGATGATCGCCGCGCGCGACGGGCTCCATCCCACGATCGTCGACCTGCTGGTGGACGCCGCGCGCGAGGTCCATGGCGGCAACGGCTTGTTCGAGGCGCGCGGCGAATTCCCCGACCTCCATCGCGTCGACGTGCTGCCGATCTCGACGCAGGCGGTTCGCTACGCGCAGAGCGGCCCGAGCTTCCTGCGGAGCTATCTGCCGTTGTGGCTCGCGGACTTCGTGCAGCGCGTCTTCACGCTGGCGCTGCCGTTTCTCCTGATCGCGCTGCCGGCGCTTCGCTGGATTCCGTCGGGCATCAATGCGTGGCTCGGCAATCGCATCAACGCGCAGTACGCCGCGCTGCGGCTCATCGAGCGCAGGATCGCGGCGCGGGACGGCACGACCGAAGCGCTGGACCGCGATCTCGACCGGGTCGAGGCGAGCGTCGCCGCGATGCGCGTCCCCGCGACATTCGCGCCGCAGCTCTTCCAGTTGCGCACGCACGTGCGCCTCGTGCGCCAGATGCTCGACGAGCGGCAGGCGCGAGGCTGATCGCTCGCGGTCACGCCGCCGGGGGCGGAGCGGCCTGACGCTGGCGCCAGCCGGACGGGCCGATGCCCGACCAGCGCTGGAACGCCCGGGTGAACGAACTCGCGTCGGAATAACCGAGCGTCGCGGCGATCTCGCCGACCTGCATCCGCGTGTCCCGCAGCAGGCGGCAGGCGTCGCCGAAGCGGACCTCGTCGCGCAGGCTGAGGTAGGTCGTTCCCTCGGCCGCCAGCGCCCGGTTGAGCGTGCGCGCGTGCATGCCCAGCGCCGCTGCCGTGCGCGCGAGCGACCACCCGGCCGGCGATGCGTGCCGCTGCAACTGGCGGCGCACGTAGTCGGCGAACCCGTCGCGCGTGCGCGACAGGATCGCGTGGGCGCGGTCCTCCATGATCCGGTAGAGCTGCGGATCCGCGGTGGGGACGACGCGATCGAGGAGGCTCGACGGGAACACCATCGCCGAGCGCTCCGCGTCGAAGCGCGGACGCACGCGGAAATAGCTCCGCAACGGAGCGATGTCCCGCGGAGGCGCGAACGCGAACCGGATCGCCTGCGGTTTCCAGTCGGGGCCGACGAGCCCGCGCAGGATGGCGACCCCGCACGCGATCGCGGCGGTGTCGACCTGGGCGACGTGCCCGATCGTGCGGTCGATCATCGCGAACGAGAGCGTCACGAACGACCCGTCGTTCTCGGCGCCCACCTCGGCGCCCCGGCTCTGGAGCGCGAAGTAGCGGTGAAGCAGCGAGATCGCGGCGCCGACGGTTGGCGCGCTCTTCAGCAGGAAACCCAAGGTCCCGAACGACAAAAGCGTTACCCGGCGGCCGACCTCGAAGCCGAAATGCTCGGAGCCGGTGCGCTTGGCCCCGCGTCCGGCGAGATTCGCGAGCGTCGCCATCGGAAGGGTGTTCTCGGGCTCGTCGAAGTAGGCGGGTTCGAGCCCGAACTCGGCGAGGCACGCCGCGGCATCGACGCCGTATTCGGAGAGGACCGCGGGCAAGGCCATCACCGGCCCGACGCGGGCCATGCCGTTGGGGACCACGGCCGGGGGATGGGGGCGAAGTTCGGGATCGGGCATGCGCCGGGGCGACCGCGTGGACGTACCTGTCGCAAATTGTCAAGCCGGGGTCCGCGGCCGTCAATCCCACGAAGGGCCTCCGGACCGAGAATGGCGTCCTGATGGCGAACGTCGGGCGCAACCGCTCGTTTATCATTCGGCTCTGCCGATCCGGCTCGCTTCCACCACGGAGACCAACATGCAACTGCGCCGACTGACCCTGGGTGCTGTCCTCGCCGCAACGGCGTTCGCGACGAGCGCACCGTCGCTCGCCCAGTCGGGCGACAGGTGGCAGTACAGCGCCACGATCTACGGCTGGTTCCCGTCGATCGGCGGCAAGACGACGTTCCCGCAGTCGAGCGATGGCAGCAGCGTGACGGTCGATGCGGACAAGGTGCTCGACGACCTCAAGTTCGTGTTCATGGGCGCGCTCGAGGCGCGCAAGGGGCGCTGGGGCGGATTCACCGACCTCATCTACATGGACCTCGGCAACGGCAAGTCGGGCACGCGCGACTTCTCGATCGGGGGCGAACAGATCCCGGCGGACGTGCAGGCGAACGCCCACTACGACCTCAAGGGCTGGGCGTGGACGCTCGCCGCGACCTATGTCGCGGTCGAATCGCCCGCGCACGTGATGCAGTTCCTCGGCGGCGCGCGGATGCTGAAGATGGATCCGAAGCTCACGTGGGAGCTGACTGGAAACGTCGACCAGATCCCGGTCATCGACCGCTCCGGATCGCGGGAGGCGAGCGACACGAACTGGGACGCGGTCGTCGGCGTCAAGGGACGCGCGAACCTCGGCGCCGAGCGCAAGTGGTTCATCCCCTACTACCTCGACGTCGGCACCGGCGAATCGAAGTTCACCTGGCAGGCGATGGGGGGGCTGGGCTACGCGTTCGACCGCGTCGACCTCTTCGCCGCGTGGCGCTATCTCGACTACGACATGAAGTCGGGCAGCAAGATCGAGGACCTCAACTTCAGCGGTCCCGCCGTCGCGGTGCAGTTCCGCTGGTAGCCGGGCGTGTTTCGAGCGTTCGAGCGGTAGCCCGCGACCCGGGGGTGCGGGGCAACTGGGTGCAGCATCCTGCGAAGAAAGGATTCACGATGGCAACGAAGCATGTCGCGACCTCGTTCGGAATGGCCCTGACCCTCGCCGCGGCGAGTGCCGCCTGGGCACAGACGCCCAACCCGTTGCGCGAGGCGTATTTCGGCGAGACCCACCAGCACACGAGCTGGTCGTTCGACGCGTACATCTTCGGCAACACGAAGACGACGCCCGCGGATTCGTACAAGTACGCCAAGGGCGAGGCGATCCCGCACCCGATGGGCTATCCGATCAAGATCACGACGCCGCTCGACTGGATGGGCGTGACCGACCACTCGGAGTACGTGGGCGTGGTGCAGTTGGCCGCCGATCCCACGTCGGCGCTCAGCAAGACGGAGCTGGGCAAGAAGCTGATCGTCCACGGGCCGGAGGACATCCAGCGCATCTACTTCATGCTCGGCGACTCGATGATCAACGGCAAGCCGTTCAAGGCGCTGATGCAGCCCTCGGTCGCCGGCACGGTCTGGAAGCGCAACAACGAGATGGCCGACGCGGCCAACGAGCCCGGCAAGTTCACCGCCTTCTGCGCCTACGAGTGGACCT
>DAOMBL010000058.1:0-11331 GCA_035427325.1 Casimicrobiaceae bacterium | reverse complement strand
AGCCGATCCAGATCGGCAACGCCGCGACCGCCCCGGTCTCGTTGGTGCCGAGCGAGCGCGGCTGGTCGAATCCGATCCACGCGATGCCGACCAGCGCCGGCGTGAATCCGCAGAACCACGCGTCGACGTTCTCGTTGGTCGTGCCGGTCTTGCCGGCGAGGTCCTTGCGGCCGAGCGACCGCGCGCGCGTCGCGGTGCCGAAGGAGACGACGTCCTTCAAGAGCGTCGTCATGACGAACGCGTTGCGCGGATCGATCGCCTGCTCCGCATTGTCCCCCGCGCGCACCGGGTCGGCCTCGGAGAGCACGTTGCCCCGGGCGTCGGTGATCTTCGCGATCAGGTAGGGCGTGATGCGGAAACCGCCGTTCGCGAACACGGCGTACGCGCCGCCCATCTGCATCGGCGTCACCGAGCCGGCTCCGAGTCCCATCGTCAGGTAGGCAGGGTGCAGCCGCGGGTCGAAGCCGAACCGCCCGATGTAGTCCTGGGCGTACTGCGGGCCGATCGCCTGCAGCACGCGGATCATCACCAGATTCTTCGACTTGGCGAGCGCCACCCGCAGGCGCATCGGACCCTCGAACTTGCCGTCGTAGTTCTTGGGCTCCCAGTCCTCGGCGCCGGTCTTCTCGGCCGGGACGAAGAACGGGGCGTCGTTGATGACGGTCGCGGGAGTGAAGCCCTTTTCGAGCGCCGCCGAGTAGATGAACGGCTTGAACGCGGATCCGGGCTGGCGCTGCGCCTGCGTCACGTGGTTGAACTTGTTGCGCTCGAAGTCGAACCCCCCGACCAGGGCGGTGATCGCCCCGTCCGAGGGGTGGAGCGCGAGGAACGCCGCTTCCACCTGCGGCATCTGGGTGATCGCCCAACGGCCCCGGTCGTCCCGGGACACCCGGATCACGGCGCCCCGCCGGATGCGCTGGTTGGCGGGCGTCTTGTCCGACAGCGCGCGGGCTGCGAACTTGAGGCCCTCCCCCTCCACCTGGACCGTGTCGCCGTTCGACAGGATGGCGCGCACTTCCGAGGGCAGGGCGGTGGTGACGACGGCCGCCAGCAGGTTGTCGCTGTCCGGCACTTCCTGGAACGCCCGTTCCTGCGCCTGCTCGGCCCCCGCGGGATCGTCGGGCAGGCTGACGTAGGCTTCCGGCCCCCGGTAGCCGTGCCGGTGGTCGTAGTCGACCACGCCCCGTCGGACCGCGGCCACCGCCGCCTCCTGGTCGGACGCGCGGATCGTCGTCCAGACGGTGATGCCGCGGGTGTACGCCTCGTCGCCGTAGGCCTCGAAGACGACCTGTCGCGCCATCTCGGCCACGAACTCGGCCCGCAGGGGGATCCCGGCCTTGACGCCGGGACGCGCGACGAGTGGCGCGTTTCGTGCTTCCTCGTACTCCGCGTCCGAGAGGTAGCGGAGGTCGTGCATCCGCCGCAGCACGTACTCCTGACGAACCTTGGCGCGCCTGGGATTGGTGACGGGGTTGTAGGCCGACGGGGCCTTCGGAAGGCCGGCCAGCATGGCGGCTTCGGCGGGGGTGAGGTCCTTGAGCGGCTTGCCGAAGTAGATCTGGGCCGCGGCGGCGAAGCCGTAGGCCCGCTGGCCCAGGAATATCTGGTTGACGTAGAGCTCGAGGATGTCGTCCTTGGAGAGACTGGCTTCGATCTTCCAGGCGAGCAGGACCTCGCGGAGCTTGCGGCTCAGCGTCTTCTCGCGCGTCAGGAAGAAGTTGCGCGCGACCTGCATCGTGATGGTGCCTGCGCCCTGCTGGGTGCCCGAGAACACGTTGGACAGGGCCGCCCGCATCACCGAGACGAAGTCGACCCCGCCATGCTGGTAGAAGCGCTCGTCCTCCGCGGCCAGGATCGCGTGCTTCATCAGGTCGGGCACCTCCCCGATCCGGACGACGGCCCTGCGCTCTTCGCCGAATTCGCCCAGGAGCTCGCCTTCGGCCGAAACGACGCGAAGCGGGACTTTGGGCTGGTAATCGGTGAGGGTTTCGAGCGAGGGCAGCGTCGGATAAAGCAAAGCCAGCACGAAGACGCCCAGGAGGGCGCCGACGATGGCCAGGCCAAGCAGGACCGAGCCGGTATAGAGGAGCCAGCGCTTTAGCACGCGGGAATAAAAGTTGCCTCAGGAGCCCGTATGAGCCCGGTTGTCGGCAAGCTTGCAACACTGCAACCGCCGGGCTGGCAAAAGGTTTGACATCGTTGTGGGTTGCTGCCAGAGTTTAATGTAAGTTGTCAGCATTGACGGCGACAGGGACATGCTTTCCGAAAATTTCTCCGGGGTCCTCGACGTCTTCAAGACCAAGGCGCCGACGCTGATCGGCGTCGACGTCGCGTCGACATCGATCAAGCTCGTCGAGCTGTCCGAGGCCGGCAAGGGCAGCTACCGGCTCGACCGGTACGCCATCGAGCCCCTCGCCAAGGATACGGTCCAGGACGGCAACATCGCTAATCTGGACCAAGTCAGCGACGCACTCAAGCGCGCGTGGAAGCGCCTGGGCAGCCGGAACCGGAACATCGCCCTCGCGCTGCCGGCCGCGATGGTGATCACCAAGAAGATCATCGTCCCGTCCGGCCAGAAGGAAGAGGAACTCGAGCTGACCGTCGAAGCCGAGGCGAACCAGTACATCCCGTTCGCCCTGGACGAGGTGAACCTCGACTTCCAGATCCTGGGTCCCGCGCCGAACAACCCGGACGAGGTCGAGGTGCTGATCGCCGCGTCGCGGAAGGAGAAGGTCGAGGACCGGGTCGCGATCGCCGAGGCGGCGGGGTTGAAGCCGCGCATCATGGACGTCGAGTCCTACGCGACTCAGGAGGCCTTCCGGCTCATCACGCCTTCGCTACCGGCCAACGGACGCGACCAGAACATCGCCTTCGTCGACATCGGCGCGCACATCACCCACTTCTACGTCCTGCGGAACGGCCAGTTCCTGTTCTCCCGCGACCAGGCCTTCGGCGGCAACCAGCTGACGCACGACATCCAGCGCGCGTTCAACCTGTCGCCGGAGGAGGCCGAGTCGGCGAAGAAGAACCAGGGTCTGCCCGAGAACTACGACAACGACGTGCTGCAGCCGTTCATGGAGACCCTCGCGCTCGAACTCACGCGCGCGCTCCAGTTCTTCTTCACGTCGACTTCCTACAACCAGGTCGACCAGATCGTGCTCGCCGGCGGGTGCGCCCAGCTCCCCGGGCTCGACGAGCTGGTCGCCAAGCGTGCGGCCGTGGCGACCGTCGTGGCCAATCCCTTCGCGTCGATGCAGGTAAGCGACCGGATCCGCCCGCGCCAGCTCGCCTCGGACGCGCCGATGCTGGTCGTCGCGACCGGCCTCGCGATGCGGAGCTTCGAATGACGTCGTCGTCGACACGATGCGCATCGCCCGGCCGCCCCGTCCGGGGCGGTCCGGCTCGGCCGGCCGGGCCCGCCGGGCGCCGCGCGGGGACGGAGTAATCGGCCATGGCGAATGCCGTCCGCATCAATCTGCTGCCGCACCGCGAGGAGAAGCGGCAGGCCCGCCAGCGGCAGTTCGTGTCGTTCGGCGTCCTGCTCGCGATCCTGGCGCTCGCCGTCGTCGGACTCGTGCACATGATGTTCGCCGCGAAGATCGAGGAACAGAACGACCGCAACCGGCTCCTCAAGACCGAGATCGCGAAGCTCGACGAGCAGATCAAGGAGATCGACAAGCTGCGCGACCAGATCCAGCAGGTGCTCGCCCGCAAGCAGGTGGTCGAGAGCCTGCAGGCGAACCGCAGCGAGGCCGTCCACCTGATCGATCAGGTGGTGCGCCAGCTGCCCGACGGCATCTATCTCAAGTCGATCCGCCAGACCGGCGACCGGGTCCAGATGATCGGCTACGCGCAGTCCAACGCTCGGGTCTCGACGCTGATGCGCAACATCGAAGCCTCGCCCTGGATCGGCTCCCCCGAACTGGTCGAGATCAAGCTGGTGACGCTGCCGGGCGCGACGCGGGGCGCCGCTTCGCAGCAGGTGAACGAGTTCACGCTCAATTTCCAGGTCAAGCGCGCGCAGCCGGCCGCGCCCCAGGCCGCGCCGGCCGGCGCGGCGGTCCCCGCCAAGTCGGCGTCGGCGCCGGGAGGTCTCGGATGAACTTCGACGATCTTCGCCGGCTGTCGTTGCGCGACGTCGGCAACTGGCCGCTGCTGCCGAAGCTCCTGGTGCTGGGCGTCGTGTTCATCGCGATCATCGCCGCGGGCGCGCTCCTCGACTGGAAGGACCAGTGGGACACGCTCGACCGCGCGCAGGTCGAGGAAGGGACGCTGCGCGAGCAGTATGCGCAGAAGAAGGCGAAGGCGATCAACTTCGATGCCTACCGCGCGCAGCTCACCGAGGTCGAGCAGTCGTTCGGCGCGCTGGTCAAGCAGCTTCCGAACCGTTCCGAGATCGACGCGCTCCTCACCGACATCAACCAGGCGGGGCTGGGCCGCGGGCTCGTGTTCGAACTCTTCAAGCCGGCGGCGCAGGAGAAGATGGCCGATTTCTACGCCGAGCTTCCGATCGCGATCCGGATCACCGGCAACTACCACGACATGGGCGCGTTCGCGAGCGACGTCGCGCAGCTGCCGCGAATCGTCACGCTGAACGACCTGTCGATCGCGAACGACAAGGGCACGCTCAGGATGGACGCGGTCGCGAAGACCTTCCGCTACCTCGACGAAGAGGAGATCCAGCGGCAGCGCGCCCTCGCGAAGCAGGCCAAGGACAAGGCGAGGAAGAAATGACCGTCCGGCTCGCGACCGCCGCCGTACTCGCCGCGCTCGGCCTCGCCGCGTGCGGCGGCGAGAGTCACCAGGACCTGCGCCAGTGGATGAACGACCAGGGCAAGGGCGCGCAGGGCAAGCTCGATCCGCTGCCGCAGATCCTTCCCTACGAGCCGTTCGCGTACAACGCGTTCGACCTGCCCGACCCGTTCAAGCCGCGCAAGATCGAGCCGGCCAAGGGCAACAGCAAGCTCGCGCCCGACCTCGCGCGCCGCCGCGAGCCGCTCGAGAGTTTCCCGCTCGAGTCGCTGACCATGGTCGGCACGCTCGCCAAGGGCAAGACGACCTATGCGCTCGTCCGCACGCCGGAGCGGGACATCTATCAGGTGCGGGCCGGCAATTTCATGGGGCAGAACTTCGGCGTCGTCACCGGCATCACGGACGCCGAGATCAAGCTGAAGGAACTCGTGCAGGACGGCGCGGGCGACTGGACCGAACGGTCGTCGGCGCTCCAGCTGCAGCAGCCCGACGCACGGGCACAGGGGGGAAGACGATGAGCGCAACATTCGCCGCACGGGCCCGGAGCGCTGCGGCCGCCGTCCGCGTCGTGGCGGCCGGGCTCGCCGCGATCGGAGCACTCGCGCTTGCCGCGCCGGCATGGTCGCAGGGCAACAGCCTCGAACAGGTCACGGTCTCGAAGGGGAGTTCCGGCCGCACGATCGTGCGATTCCAGCTGAAGAATCCCCCGGCGAATCCGCCGGCCGGCTTCGCGGTCGCGAGCCCGCCGCGCATCGCGCTCGACTTCCTCGAGACGTCGAACGGCCTCGGCATGACGCAGAAGCAGGTCGACGACGCCGGCCTGCGCAGCATGAACGTGATCCAGTCGGGGAGCCGCACGAGGGTGGTGTTCAACCTGAACCGCCCGCAGACCTACGAGACCAGCGTCGAGGGCAACGCGGTGCTGGTCACGCTGATCGACCAGAGCGACAGGCTCGACGCCTCCGCGCAGGAGGTCCAGCGCTTCGCCGAAGCCCGTCCGGGCGACGTGCAGCACACGCTGCGCGACGTCGACTTCCGACGCGGGCGCAACGGCGAGGGCCGGATCGTCGTCGACCTCTCCGATCCGGCGACCGGGATCGACATCCGCCAGCAGGGCCGCCAGCTCATCGTCGACTTCATGAAGACGTCGGTGCCGCGCAACCTCGAGCGGCGCCTCGACGTCGCGGACTTCGCGACTCCGGTGGTCTCGGTCGAGACCTTCGCGCAGGGCCCGAACGCACGGATGGTCATCGAGCCGAAGGGGCTCTGGGAGCACTCGGCCTACCAGACCGACAACCGCTTCATCGTCGAGATCAAGCCGATCCAGGAGGATCCGAACCGCCTGACACAGGGCACGCGCGGCGGCTACAAGGGCGAGAAGGTCTCGTTCAACTTCCAGAGCATCGACGTGCGCTCGGTGCTCCAGGTGATCGCGGACTTCACCGGGCTCAACATCATCACCAGCGACACCGTGCAGGGGTCGCTCACGCTGCGCCTGAAGGACATCCCCTGGGACCAGGCGCTCGACATCATCCTGCAGACGAAGGGGCTCGACATGCGCAAGAACGGCAATGTCGTGCTCATCGCGCCACGCGAGGAACTCGCGCTCAAGGAGAAGCAGCAGTTCGAGTCCCAGGCGCAGATCAGCGACCTCGAGCCGCTGCAGGTCGAGTCGTTCCAGCTCAACTACATGAAGGCGTCGGATTTCGCGAACATGCTGTCGACCAACCGCCAGCAGCAGTTCGGGCTGGGCGCGGGACAGACGCCGACCACCGGCGGACAGGGCTCGATCCTGTCGCGGCGCGGCGTCGCGTTCGTCGACCCGCGGTCCAACGTGCTCTTCGTGCAGGACACGCCCGCGAAGCTCGAGGAAGTCCGCAAGATGATCCGTCAGCTGGACATCGCGGTCCGGCAAGTGCTGATCGAGGCGCGGATCGTGATCGCGAGCGACAAGTTCAGCCGCCAGTTGGGCGTCCGGTTCGGCCAGCAGACCGGCTTCACGTTCAACCGCGGCCGCTACTCGGTCGGCTCGACCGGCTCGCTCAACACCCAGCCGGTGGTCCGCACCGAGGGCGACCGGATCGTGCGCGACACCCGCACGCCGACCCCGTTCGAGATCGCGTCGCCCACGGTCGCGCCCTACGGCTATCCGGGCTACTCGGATCCGCAGGCGCTCAACATCAACCTGCCCGTGCTCAACGCCGCCGGTTCGCTGGCGATGACGCTGATCAACCTCGGCAGCGGCAACCTCATCAATCTCGAATTGAGCGCCCTCGAGGCCGAGAACCGCGGGAAGGTCGTGTCGAGCCCGCGCGTGATCACCGCGGACAACCAGAAGGCGCGCATCGAGCAGGGAACCGAAATCCCCTACGTCACGCCGGGCTCGGCCAACAATCCCGCCACCGTGCAGTTCAAGAAGGCGGTGCTGCTGCTCGACGTGACGCCGCAGATCACGCCGGACAACCGGATCATCATGACGGTCGAGGTGCGCAAGGATTCGATCGGCCAGTTCGTGCAGCTGGGCGGCGGCTTCCAGGTTCCGTCGATCGACACGAAGAACGTGGTGACGCAGATCGCGGTCAACAACGGCGACACCGCGGTCATCGGCGGCATCTACGAGGAGACGATCCGCAACGACGTCGACAAGGTTCCCTACCTCGGCGACATCCCGGTCTTCGGCTACCTGTTCAAGCAGACCGGACGTTCGAGCGACAAGACCGAGCTCCTGATCTTCCTCACGCCGAGGATCGTCAAGGAAACGGTGAATGCCGTGAAATAGCCGGTCGGAGCCGGGCGCGATCGCGTCGCGAGGGCCGCCGTGCGGCCCTCGCGCATTTCCGGGAGCGGGTACCGCGCCTGCGAAGGGCCGGCCCGCGGCGTGGCGCGAGAGCGCGCCTGCGGTCCCGCTACAATGCCGCCATGCTGCTCCACCGCGGCAATCTCTATCTCGTCGGGTTGATGGGTGCGGGCAAGACGACGCTCGGGCGCCAGCTCGCGCGCCGTCTCGCCAAGCGCTTCGTCGACGCCGACCACGAACTCGAGGAACGCCTGGGCGTGAACATACCGACGATCTTCGAGATCGAGGGCGAGGCGTCGTTCCGTGATCGCGAAGAGGCGCTGATCGCCGATCTCGTGGGACTCGAGAACATCGTGCTCGGCACCGGAGGCGGCGCGGTGCTGCGCGAGGCCAGCCGGCGGCGCCTGAAGGAGGGCGGCACGGTCGTCTACCTGCACGCCGATCCCGCGACGCTCTACGAGCGCGTCCGGCACAGCCGCCACCGCCCGATGCTGCGGGCGGCCGATCCGGCCGCGCGCATCGCCGAGCTCTACCTGCAGCGCGATCCGCTGTACCGCTCGATCGCCGACCACGTGATCGCCTCCGACCGCGAGGTCGTGATGCGCTTCGTGCGCGCCTGGGAGCCCGCCGGAAGGCAGCCGATCGAGGACGCGCGGTGAAGGAACTCACGGTCGCGCTGGGCGAGCGCAGTTATCCGATCCGGATCGGACGCGGCACGCTGTCCGGCGTCGGCGAGACGATCGCAGCGCGCTCGTCGCGCGCGGTCGTCGTGTCCAACGCGACGGTCGCTTCGCTTCACCTGCCCGCCCTCCGCGCCGGAATGGAGCGCGCGGGGGTCGCATCCGACGTCGTGCTGATCCCGGACGGCGAAGCGCACAAGAACTGGGACACGCTGAACGACCTGCTGACGAGGCTCCTCGAACTCAAGGCCGACCGGGCGACGCCGCTGGTGGCGCTGGGCGGAGGTGTCGTCGGCGACATCGCGGGCTTCGCCGCTGCGATCTACCAGCGCGGGATTCCGTTCGTCCAGGTGCCGACGACGCTCCTTGCGCAGGTCGACTCGTCGGTCGGCGGGAAGACGGCGGTGAACCATCGGCTCGGCAAGAACATGATCGGCGCGTTCCACCAGCCGATCGCGGTGGCGGTCGACACCGGGTGTCTCGCGACGCTGCCGCCTCGCGAGGTCGTCGCAGGCCTCGCGGAGGTCGTCAAGTACGGTGCGATCCGCGACGCGGCCTTCTTCGCCTGGCTGGAGCGTTCGATGCCCGCGCTCGCGGCGCGCGACGACGACGCGCTCGTCCACGCCATCTTCGAGAGCTGCCGGATCAAGGCGGAGATCGTCGCCGCGGACGAGCGCGAGACCGGCGAGCGCGCGCTCCTCAACTTCGGCCACACGTTCGGGCACGCGATCGAGACGGCGACCGGCTACGGCACCTGGCTCCACGGCGAGGCGGTCGGGGCCGGCATGGTGCTCGCGTCGCGGCTGTCCGAGCGCGTGAGCGGCCTCGCGGCCGGCGAACGGGGCCGGGTCGAGACGCTCGTCGCGGCGGCGGGACTGCCGGTGGCGCCGCCGAGGCTCGAACTCCATCGCTGGCTCGACCTCATGGGTCGCGACAAGAAGGTCGAGCACGGGCGCATGCGCTTCGTCGTGCTCGAAGCCCTGGGCCGGGCGGTCGTCCGCGCTGATGTCGACGAGCGCGACATCGCGGCCATCGTCGGCTGACGATTCACGACCCCGAAAACGACGACGGCGATCCGGAGATCGCCGTCGTCGCTGCTGCTGCTGCGGTTCAGTTGCAGGAGACGGTCACGATCCCGGACTGCGTCGGGATCCCGTTGTCGTAGATCCGGAAGGTCCGGTTGCCGACCGTCGCGCCCAGGCCGCTGATCGACACCGATCCGCCTGCGCTGCTGATGAAGGGCGACGGCGTGAATGCCGGCGCATCGCCCGCCACCGAAGAGAGCGTCTGGATGTTGTAGGGCGGCGTGCCGCCGGTGACGACGAACGGTCCGAAGGTCTGGCCGAGGCAGGCAGCGGGGCCGGCGCTATTCGGCGTGACCACGAGTTGCGCCGCTCCTCCTCCGCCGGTACCGCCCCCTCCGCTGCCTCCGGACGGCGGCGTCAGCGATCCGGGGATGTTGTTGAGCGCCGCGGTGATCGTCTTGCCCGCGGAGTCGACGATCGCGAACGTGACCGGGTTGGCGCAGGTGCCGTTGGTCGACGCGCGGAAGAAGCCGCCGCTCGCGGCCACGACGTTCGGTATGAACGTGACGGCGGTCGGGAACGATGCGGTGATCGTGTACGGCGGCACGCCGCCGAAGATGTAGTAGTCGACCAGGAACCCGGACGAGCAGGAGTTGTTGTAGAGCGTCTGGATCGTCGCGGACGGCGGGATGACCGAGAGGTTGTCGCCGTTCGTCGTCCGCTCGACGACGAAGTTGCCGTTCTGCGTCTGCCCGGTGGCGACGTCCGTTGCGCGAATCTGCGCAGCCTGCGTCGGTGCGTTGGCGGTCGCGAGGATCTGGACCGTGGCGGTCCCGGTGCCGTCGGTCACGACGGTGAGCGTCGGGGCGAGCGGCGTTCCCGGATTGCTCGTCATGATCGCGAACGGGCCGAATACCGCGTCGAACCGGATCTGGCGTCCCGGAAGCGGTGCGCCGCCGACGCCGGTCGCGACGACCGTGACGGTCGCGGTGTCGCCATCGCAGACGTTCAGCCCGCAGGTCGTATTGGACGGCGTGATCGTCAGGCCGTTCTGGAACAGCGGGGCGAACCGCACGATGATGTTGGCGACCTGCTTCTGCCCGGACTGGTCGGCGACCGTGATCTGGACCGGAACGTCTGCGCCGACCGAGACGGCATTGGCGACGAGCACGAGCGAGCTTCCGGCGACGTTGAACGGCACCGGAAGGACGGCGGAGTCGTTCGAGACCGCCGTGTACGGCGCCAGGCCGCCGAGGATGTTGATCGTCGTCGGAATGCCCGAGTAGGCCGTGATGATGCCCGAGGGCAGCAACTGGAGCGAGGCGATCGGGTCGGGCTGGTTGGGGGAGCTCGGGTTGTTGACGCTGCCGCTTCCTCCCCCGCAGGCGGAAAGGGCGAGCGTGCCGGCCAGGACGAGGAGGGCGGCTACCGGGCGCATCCATCCGGTCAGACGATCATGGAGCATGGCGGGATTCCTGATGACGTTGTCTTGAAGGCCGGGCCGCGATCTCGGGTCCTGACAGGCAGTTTTGGACGCTGCAACAACGAGATAGCCCAATGTGTTCAGATTAGAGCCCAAGTTGCGGGCCGGTGCAAGGTTTTCGGGCGATCGCCCGCCGCCGCCGGGCGGACGTTGTTGCACGCGCATCGGCCGACGTCGGCCGGCATTTCTTGTCGCATCGCAGCAACGCGAGTAGCATTCCAAGGTTTCGCCGCGAGATCGCACGAGCAAGCTTCGCGCCCGTGCCGGTCCCGCGGAACGACCCGCCGGACCGGGACCCGAAGCCCCGGGGCGCCGGCGGAGAGACGACCACGGGGACGCCGACGGTGGACGAAGGAACCGGTCAAGTGCATCCGCCCGCGCCCGGCGCCTGGCCGCCGGCGGCGCAGGGCCTCTACGATCCGACGCACGAACACGACGCGTGCGGCCTCGGGTTCATCGCGCACATCAAGGGGCGCAAGAGCCACGCTATCATCACGCAGGGCCTGAAGATCCTCGAGAACCTGTCGCATCGGGGCGCGACCGGCGCCGATCCGCTGCAGGGCGACGGCGCGGGCATCCTGATCCAGGTCCCGG
>DAOMBL010000057.1:0-11687 GCA_035427325.1 Casimicrobiaceae bacterium | reverse complement strand
AAGGCAACGCGCGAACCAGACAACGTCGCCCGGATCGCGCGCTCGAACATCCGGAACTCTTACTGCCGTCAACCGACCCGGAATCGACCCTGGACGATCAGGGCTTCCGCCAGCATGAGATGGCCCGCTGCCGCGGGCCGCCTTCGCAACTCCTCGGCGAACAGCGCGGTCGCGCCAGCGAGGTCACCGACGGTCCGCATGCGTTCAGCGCGCGCTTACACGCCTTCCGACATCGCGCCATCGCCGCCCGCTGCGCTCCGCTCGATGGCCATGGCCTCGTCCGCTTCGGCGTGGCGCCTCTGTGCCAGCAGCAGCACGGGCGCCAGCCGGTGATGCAGGCGAACGTCTTCCATGTCCGCACGCAATGGCCGACCGCAGATGCCGCTCGGCGCTCCCGTGATCGCCCAACTTGCTCTCGCAGGCAGCCAGCGTCGCGAGCGCCTCCACACCTCCTTCGCCCGACTCCGCCAACCGCGCGGCGAGCGATCGTCCCTCTTCGGCCCGTCCCGTCGCCGCCAGCAGGCGCGCGAGCGCGAGCGTCGGCCCGACGTTGGGCCGGCAAGACTCAACGGACTCGCGAAGGCCCTGTTCCGCCTCGTCCTTCCGTCCCGCTTGCCAGGCGCTGCCGGCGAGACCGATGGCCGCGAATTCTGTCGTCGGCCACAGTCTTCAGGCGACACGCCACGCATCGATCGCTTCGTGGTGGCGGCCCTGACTCGGCAACAGCGCCGCCCGCTCGTGCCACGCATGCGCGTCGTGGGGATGGGCGAGAAGGCGCTCGCGAATGTGCGTGAGTGCGGTACCCGCCCGCAACTGGCAGGCGGGCCTGACGGAGACTCGCCGGTCATCCTATCCGCGAGCCCACGGCCGGTCGATTGCGCAAGATCGGTCGTGCGTCCACCGCGACCGGATTCCGGGTGCGACGGCAGCATGCGCCCCGAAGTGCGCACTCATCGAACTCACGTCCACTCCGACCAGCCGACCACCGGTGCACCGGGATCGACCTCCTCAGGCAACGCGAAGAACGTTCGGGCGGTCGCGCCACCGAACTCGTCGATCTCTCGCCGATTGAAGTTGCCCGGGCGAAACAGCGGAACGTCGGACCGCCAGATCCTGTAGCTTCGCTCCAGCAGTGCTTCGCGCAACGCCGGAACCGTCGCCGTATCAGGATCGGTCACCATCACCCAGGGCCGACAGCGCCAGAGCGTTTGGTCTGCGCCCGCAACGACTTCGATCGCGTTCACGGCCTCGTTCAGCTTGAGCCCATCGAGGCGGGTGAGCTGCAGGTCGTCCAGCGTGTCACGCGGCTCCTCGGCGCCTTCCGGGATGCCCCGACCGAGCGAGCGCGACATCACTGATGCGTGCGGCAGCCGGTGGAGGCTCAGGTTGTCGGCGAGCAGGTGGCGAATGGGACGCCGTTCTTCGTAGAGAAGCATCAGTCCGTCGTAACCAATGGCGCGCGCCAGCAGAATCGCATGCGCGCCGATGCCGGCGCCGGCCTCGACCAGCGTCATCCCGGGCCGCACGAAACGGCCGAGGAAGTCGATCTGCGGCTGCAACCATTCGCCCAGGCGTTCGAGCGAGCGAGCGCTGCGATCGGCGTCGGGCATGTATCGCAACAACCCCGCATTCGTCTCGGCCACCGACGCGAGGCCGGTGAGCGGCGGCGGATCCGCGACCGGCACTCCCGGTTCGACGCCGCGTTCGATCCGGGGCGCCGCAGGCAGCTGGTCCGGCCGCCATGCCGCGCGCCAGCGCGCAAGTTCGCGCGTCACGCGATCGATCACCGAAGTCCAGTCCCGAAGGCGGCTCTGGCGAAAGAGCCGCATGGTCGGATACCAGGGGGTGTCTTCGCGATCGGTCAGCCACCGGTAGTCGGCCGGATGGGGGACCATCATCCACACCGGCTTGCCCATGGCCGCCGCAAGATGCGCGAGCCCCGTGTCCACGCAGACGAGCAGATCGAGCTCGGCGAGAACTGCCGCGGCGTCGTCGAGCAGGTCCAGATCGGAACCAACGTCCTCCCAGTCCACCGATCCGGGAACGATCGCTGCCTGTGCTGCGGCGGACCCTTTCTGTAACGATACGTAGCGGATGCCGGGGATCGCGAACAGCGAAGCAAGCTGGCTCAGCGCGAGCGAGCGGTGGCGATCGCTGCGATGTCGCGGACTTCCGGCCCAGACCAATCCCACACGCGGTACGCGCCGATCGTCGAATCGGGGTCTCCACTTCGACGAGAACGCGGGATCGGGCGTGAGATATGGAACATCGCAAGGTATCGAGGACACCGTCGTCCCGAACGCCGCCGGTAGGCTCATCAGGTTCACGAAAAAGTCGAAGGGAGGAAGGAGTTCCCCTTCGACGACCATGGCATCGATGCCGGGAAATCGGCGGGCGATCCGGTCCATGTCCTTCAGAGGCTGGAACAACACGCGTGCGCCGCGGGCCTTCAGCATCGGCAGGTAGCGAACGAACTGGAAGACATCGCCCAATCCCTGCTCCGACCGGACGAGGACCGTGCGGCCATGCAGCGGCTGTCCGGTCCATTGCGGGACACCGTATTGCGCACGAATTCCGATCAGCGGCTCCGCGAGCCATCGGTTCTCGTACTGGCGCCATCCGTCGACGTACGCTCCGATCGTTAACAGGGCGGCGCCAACCTGCAAATGGCCGTTGGTCTCCGGTCGGATGCGCAGGCCTTCTTCGAGGATCGCAACAGCCTCGGCCGGCCTGCCGAGTTCGCAGAGCGCGATGGCGCGATTCACGAAGGATGATTTTTCGGGCGCGGCGTTCGCCGCGACCTCCGTGCCTCGCTCGAGCGCCGCCAGCGCCTCGGCGGGTCTGTCCGCGGCCAAGAGGGCGATGCCAAGATGCTCCCAAGCAAGAGCGTCGTCGGGCGACATGCGCGTCGCGCGCTCGAAGTAGTCTGCCGCGGCGACAGGACGATTCGCTCGCAGTTCGCACAGTCCTGCCAAGAGGATCACAGGCACGACTTCAGCCGAGATTGCACCCAACTCCGCGTGGAGCGCGCGTGCAGCGTCGAACTGCCCAGCAGCCGTCAAGGTAGCCGCGAGCGACATCGCGGTCTGCAGACTGTGATCTCCGGCTTCCCGGGCCTGGCGATAGCAGTCGGCAGCAGCATTCGGCTGTCCGATGCGTTCCGCCGACCAGCCCTTGAGCGCAAGCAACGCGGGGCGACGGTCCCCGAGATCCCATGCGCGATCGACGGCCCGCGTCGCCTCGGCGTGCCGGCCCCAAGCCCGCAGGATCGTCCCGCGCGCAAACTGCAGCCCGGCGTCGGCGATGCTCTCGCCGTCGAACGACCCGACCGATCTCAGGGCCTCGGCGAAGCGTCCCGCCGCGAGGAGCGGCTGCCAGTCACTGACTTCGTCTGTGATTCGGGTGCGACCGGACTCCGCTTCGGCGCGTCCCGCGCCCGTGCGCAAGAGAACGGAACGCCAACGTCCGATGTCGAGCACTCCCATGCATACCGTGTCGCAACGTGCCTCATGCTAGCACGGCCGGCAGTGCCGCCTCGCGTCCTCCATCGATCGCCCGCACGATGGCGTTCGCAAGAGTTGGCCGATCAGCCGCAGGTCTCCGGCTTGCACGCGGCTGTCGTCGAGCAGACCCAGATGACCGGATCGCCCACCCGTGCGGGCGCCTGCGGTGTCAATCTGACGGTCGCGCCAACGACGCACGGCGACACTCCGTTCGACCGCATCCTCGCGACGATCTCCCCTGCGACGACCCGCAGCGAATCCACGTACTGGCCCGCACCCGATGTCACGTCGTCGGGAATGCCCCCGGTGCCACCGTTCATGACCGAGAATGGCGACCCGACCGAAATCTGTTCGGCGATCGCGGCCTTCATCCCCGCGCTGATATGTATCGCTTCGCCGATCTGCGCCTTACCGGTGTAGAGCTGGTACTGTGGCACCGCGATTGCGGCGAGGATGCCGACGATCGACACGACGATCATCAACTCGATCAACGTGAAACCGTTCGCCATCGTCGGCGATGGATGTCGGAGCGGCATGTCGCTCATGAGTCCCACTCGGGCAGCCGATCTTGAGTTCGTTTCGGACCGTCCGTCGCAGGTTTCGGGGTGCTGAAGCGGCGAGAGGGCCTCGCAGGCCCCCTCGTCCACTTGTAGCAGCGTTCCGGATCGGATCAGGTGCAGGTAGAAGGCTTGCAGCCGGCGTTCGCGTTCGACGCACAGGTCCACGCAATCGGAGCCTCCGGGGCTGCCGGGGCCGCCGGAGTCAGGGTAACGGTCTTTCCCGAAACGCAGGACGCGACACCCGTGCTGTTCATCGTGACCGTGATAATCCCATTCGCCGTGGCCAGCGATGCCGCGTACTTGCCCGCCGCGCTGGCGATGTTGGCCGGGATGCCACCCGTACCTCCGTTCGCGCCGGTGAACGAGCCGTTGACCTGGTAGAACTCCCCAACTGCTGTCTTGACACCGGAAGCGATCACGATCGCATCCGACAACTGCGCCCGTCCGGTGTAGTTCTGGTACTGCGGAATCGCGATGGCGGCGAGGATGCCGATGATCGCCACCACGATCATCAGCTCGATGAGCGTGAAGCCTTGTTGAATCCGTTTCATGACGTTCTCCTGATGTGGGGTGACGACCCGAAAACCTGCGTTCAGCGATGCCGGATCACTTGGAGCAACCGCTGTGCCAGCCCGACGAAGGGGGGAGTCCGGGGGCGGGGCCGACGCCAACCGCTTGAAGTCCAAACGATTTCCGGCGACGGACGGCCGCCGCGCGGCGCCCATGACGTCGGCATGGCGCCGGCCGCATCTCCGGACGATCGCGCCATCGTGATGACGCGCGCCGTCAGGTGACGCGTGGCGTCACTCGGGGGCGAGCAATTCCAGCCGGACGCCGGCGACCTCCAGACCGTCGCCCGGCACGATCCGGTGGCCGTCGCCGGTCACCGGTTCACCGTTGACGCTGGGCGGCTTCGCGCCTTCGCGCGGCACGAGGACGAGCGAGCCCTCGCGCCTCACGATGGCCGCGACCTGGACACCGACGCGCCCGAGCACGAACTCGTCGCGCGCGATCGGCACGACATGGCCCGCTGACGGTCCGGTCAGGACGTACAGGCGCGCGTGCGCGCGCGCTTCCTCTGGAGCGGCAGGCGCGTCGGGAGGCGGTGCGATGACCGCTTCCGCGCGCGCCATCCGGATGGCGGCGAGATCGGCGTCGAACGACGGTGCATCGGTGGCGTCGACATGGACGGGCGTGGCGGACCGGTCCCGGGTCGGCGCCAGTTCGCGCGCGACGTCGGGCAACCTCGACGGCCTCGCGTCCAGGTCGGCGCCGAGTTCCTCGTCGACTTCGCTCGGTGCCGTCGCCGCCGGCGTTGCCAGTCGCGTGGACGCGGGACGATCGGGGCGTTCGCGGCGCTCCTCCCGCATCGCCACGGAGGCCGGCGCGTCGACACGCGCGGCATCGTCCGCGACATAGACCAGGAGCTGGCGCCCGATGTCGATCTGGTCGCGGTCGCGCAGGAAGTGCTTGGCGACCGGACGGCCGTTGACCAGCGTGCCGTTGGTGCTGCCGAGGTCTTCGAGGAACGAGTCGGCGAGGATCGTGACGACCGCCGCGTGCTCGCCGGACACCGCGGGATACGGCAGGCATACGTCGTTGTCCGCGCGCCGGCCGATCGTGACGCGCTCCCGGGCGAGCGGAATCTCGACCGGGCTCGCGTCTTCGAGGAACAGGACGAGCTTGCCCATCGGCTCAGGATCGCGCCGCGATCGCGCGGGCGTCCATCGGTCGTGCGGACGACCCGGCGCAGGGCGAGGTCGGGGCTGCCACCACGGCGGCGTCAGCCGGCCTTCTTCCGGGCGAGGAAGCGCTGCGCCCAGCCGGTCGACGGCAGGAACTCGGGCGGCACCCGCACGAGGATCACCGACACGTTGTCGCGCCCGCCGTTCTGGTTCGCGAGGTCGATCAGTTCGGCGGCGGCGACGGCGAGTTCGCCGCGCTTCTCGTCGACGACGGACTGGACCATGTCCGGATCCACCATGTCGGTGAGGCCGTCGGAGCACAGCAGGTAGATGTCGTTCGGCTCGAGCCGGTACTCGGCGATGTCGGCGGGCACGATCGCCTCGATGCCGAGCGCGCGCGTCACGAGGTTCTTGTTGAGCGAGTAGCGGGCCTGCTCGGCCGTGATCTGCCCGCTGTCGATCTGCTCCTGCAAGAGCGAATGGTCGTGCGTGAGCTGCTCGAACTTCTCGCCGCGGAGCCGGTAGCAGCGCGAGTCTCCGATGTGCCCGATCGACACCCGGTTGCCGAAGAAGACCGCCGCGACGATCGTGGTGCCCATGCCGGCGCACTCCGGCCGCGCCTGCGCCGCGTCGTAGATGCCCTTGTTCGCGGCGGCGATCTGCTGCTGCAGCAGCAGCGCGGCGTGGGAGAGCCCGGTCTGCGAATCGACTTTCGACAGTTCTCGTCCCGACGAGAGTTCGGGCAGCATGCCGCCCGACACGACATTCACCGCGATGCCGCTCGCCACCTCGCCGGCGTTGTAGCCGCCCATGCCGTCCGCGAGGATGGCGATGCCCGCGCCGGGGTCGGCGAAGACCGCGTCCTCGTTGTGCGAGCGCACCATCCCCGGGTGCGACAGGGAGGCGACGTCGAGGTCGACACGGTCGTTCATCGGGGAGACGGGAGCGCGGCCGGCGTCATGGAGCCCGGTCGAATGCGGCAGGTGGGACATCGGGCGTGCACGGGATGCGAGTGTAAAAGACCGCGCGCCCGGAGGCGAGCCTTCCCGTCGGCTGCGGGCGGGATCGTCGCCCCGCGCCGCTGGCGGCGCCACGGGACCGGCGCGGGATTCACCCCCGGACCGGGCCCTCCCGCCCGCCGCGCCGCAGCTTCAGGATGTGCGCGGCGCCGACCACCACGAAGATGCAGGCGATCGGCAGCACCCAGCGCAGCCACGGGACATGCGCGCCGATCCATGCTTCGACCGCGAGGTCGGAGACCGCCATCTCGCCCGCCACGTAGCCCAGGAGGCCGCCGCCGGCGACCACGAGGATCGGCAGCCGCTCGATCGCCTTCAGGATGAGCTGGCTGCCGGCGACCACGAGCGGGATGGAAATCAGCAGGCCGAACACGAGCAGGAAGGTGTCGCCCTTCGCGGCCGCCGCGACCCCGATCACGTTGTCGAGGCTCATCACCAGGTCGGCGACGACGATCGTGCGCACCGCGCCGACGAGGCGGCTGCTCGCCTTCACGTCCCCGTGCCCGCCCGCCTCGTCCTCGGCGATCAGCCTGACGCCGATCCACAGCAGGAGCAGGGCGCCGACTACCTTGAGCCACGGCAGGTCGAGCAGCGCGACCGCGAAGAACGTGAGGACGATCCGCAGGACCACGGCGCCCGCGGCGCCCCAGATCACGCCCCACTTGCGCTGCGCCTCGGGGAGGTTGCGGCAGGCGAGCGCGATCACCACCGCGTTGTCGCCCGACAACAGGATGTTGATGACGACGATCTCGACGCCCGCCAGCCAGAACTGGGGCGATCCGAACTCCACTCCTCCTCCTCCCCGGCAAGCGGTCCCGCGGACGCCCGGCTACAGCACCGTCTTCAGGAGCTTCCCCATCTCCGCGGGATTCTTCGTGACCTTGATGCCGCAGGCTTCCATCACCGCGAGCTTCTCCTGCGCCGTGCCCTTGCCCCCGGAGATGATCGCCCCGGCGTGGCCCATGCGCTTGCCGGGCGGCGCGGTGACGCCGGCGATGAAGCCGACGATCGGCTTCTTCATGTTCGCCTTCGCCCACTGCGCGGCGGTCTCCTCGTCGTTGCCGCCGATCTCGCCGATCATCACGACCGCGTCGGTGCCCGGATCGTCGTTGAACAGGCGCAGCACGTCGATGTGCTTCAGCCCGTTCACCGGATCCCCGCCGATCCCGACCGCGCTCGACTGGCCGAGTCCGAGTTCGGTGAGCTGCCCGACCGCCTCGTAGGTGAGCGTGCCGGAACGCGACACGACGCCGATGCGCCCCTTGCGGTGGATGTGGCCGGGCATGATGCCGATCTTGAGTTCGTCGGGCGTGATCACTCCGGGGCAGTTCGGCCCGAGCAGCAGCGTCTTCCTGCCCTTCATCCTGTCGCGCGTGCGGATCATGTCGCGCACCGGGATGCCCTCGGTGATGCAGACGACGAGGTCGAGCCCGGCGTCGACCGCCTCGTCGATCGCGGCGGCCGCGAACGGCGGCGGCACGTAGATCACGCTGACGGTCGCGCCGGTCGCGGCCTTGGCGTCCTTCACGCTCGCGTAGATCGGGATGCCCTCGAAGTCCTCGCCGGCCTTCTTCGGGTTGACCCCGGCGACGTAGCAGGCGCGTCCGTTCGCGTAGTCGCGGCACATGCGGGTGTGGAACTGGCCGGTCTTGCCGGTGATGCCCTGGGTGATGACCCGGGTGTTCGCGTCGATCAGGATGGACATGGCAGCGCCTCCTCAGCGACCGCGCGCGGCGGCGACGACCTTCTCGGCCGCCTCCGCCATGTTGGACGCCGAGATGATCGGCAGGCCGGACTCCGCGAGGATCCTGCGGCCGAGTTCCTCGTTGGTCCCCTTCATCCGCACGACCAGCGGCACTTTCAGCGCGACCGCCTTCGAGGCGGCCACGACGCCCTCGGCGATCGTGTCGCACTTCATGATGCCGCCGAAGATGTTGACGAGGATCGCCTTCAGGCCCGGATTGCGGAGCATGATCTTGAAGGCCTCGGTGACCTTCTCGGCGGTCGCGCCGCCGCCGACGTCGAGGAAGTTCGCCGGCTCGCCGCCGTAGAGCTTGATCGTGTCCATCGTCGCCATCGCGAGGCCGGCGCCGTTGACCAGGCAGCCGATGTCGCCGTCGAGCGAGATGTAGGAGAGGTCGAACTTCGACGCCTCGACCTCGGCGGGGTCCTCCTCGTCGAGATCGCGCATCTCGACGATGTCGGGGTGCCGGAACAGCGCGTTCGCGTCGAAATTGAGCTTCGCGTCGAGCGCGACGACGCGTCCGTCGTCGGTGAGGATCATCGGATTGATCTCGGCGAGCGACGCATCGGTCTCGTCGAACACGCGGTAGAGCCCCTGCAGCATCGCGCGCGCCGCGGGCACGCTCGCCTCGGGGATCCCGATCTTCCGCGCGACATAGTCGGCCTCGCCGGCGGTGAGTCCCGTCTTCGGGTCGATGAACACGCGGACGATCTTCTCCGGCGTCTTCGCCGCGACCTCCTCGATGTCCATGCCGCCTTCCGAGCTCGCCATCAACGCCACGCGCTGCGTCACGCGGTCCACCACCATGCCGACGTAGAGTTCCTTCGCGATCGCCGCGCCCTCCTCGATGAGGAGCCGGCGCACCTTCTGGCCGTCGGGGCCGGTCTGGTGGGTCTTCAACTGCATGCCGAGGATCTGGCCGGCGAGCGTGCGCACCTCGTCGTGCGAACGCGCGAGCTTGACGCCGCCCCCCTTGCCCCGGCCGCCCGCGTGGATCTGGGCCTTGACGACCCACACCGGCCCCGGCAGCGACTTCGCCGCACGCACCGCGTCGTCGACGGAGAAGGCCGGGATGCCGCGCGGCACCGCGAGGCCGAACCGGCGGAAGATTTCCTTGCCCTGGTATTCGTGGATCTTCACGTCCCCTCCGTTCGTGTCGGCCGGTCCGATCGAGAGCGATGGGCGCGGCCGCCAACCGGCCGCGCCGTCGTCAGGCGGCGCCCGGGCGCTCCTTCGCAAGGCCGCCCCCCGCGGCTTCCGTTCGCGCGTCGGGCGCGGGGCAGCGGTCGACCCGGAAGAAGTCGCGGCCTCCGCCCTCGCGGCGAACGCCAGCGCAGACGACGCCACGATGATGCGGCAATTCGCGTGGTGCCGGCGGTGACAGGGCCATCGAATCGACAGGGGCAAGCGGGACCGTGAACCACGTCCCGCGCGCCGACCGGACCCGGCGGCGCACTACAATGGGGCGCAACACCATGATTTTACGACGCGGCGCACCGGTGCCGCAACCGGAGCTTCCGATGACCTACGTCCTCGCCCTCGACCAGGGCACCACGAGTTCGCGCGCGATCCTGTTCGATGCGAAGGGCGCCGTGCGCGCGAGCGCGCAACGCGAGTTCCGCCAGTTCTATCCGCAGGGCGGCTGGGTCGAGCACGACGCGACGGAGATCTGGGCCACGCAATCCGGGGTTCTGCACGAGGTCATCGCGAAGGCAGGCATCGCCGCGCGCGACGTCGCGGCGATCGGCATCACCAACCAGCGCGAGACGACGGTCCTCGGGGAGCGCGCGAGCGGCCACCCGGTCGCCCACGCGATCGTCTGGCAGGATCGCCGCACCGCGCCCCGCTGCGACGCCCTGCGCGCGGCGGGCCACGCGCCGGCGTTCCTCGCGAAGACCGGCCTCGTGCTCGACGCGTACTTCTCCGGCACCAAGCTCGAGTGGCTCCTCGACCACGTCCCCGGCGCGCGCGAGCGCGCGCGGCGCGGCGAACTCGCGTTCGGCACGATCGACACCTGGCTCCTGTGGAACCTCACGGGAGGCCGCGTGCACGCGACCGATCCGTCGAACGCGAGCCGCACGCTGCTCTACGACATCCACCGCGGCGCCTGGGACGAGGAACTCTGCGCGCTGCTCGGCGTGCCGCACGAGGTGTTGCCCTCGATCGTGCCCTCGTCGGGCGTGTGCGGAGAAGCCGTGATCGAAGGCGCGGCGATCCCGATCGCGGGGATCGCGGGCGACCAGCAGGCGGCCCTCTTCGGGCAGGCATGCCACGCGCCGGGACTCGCGAAGAACACCTACGGCACCGGCTGCTTCCTGCTGATGAACACCGGCACCCGGCCGGTCGCCTCGTCGAACCGGCTCCTCACGACGGTCGCGTGGTCGCGCGCGCGCACGACCGACTACGCGCTCGAAGGCTCGGTGTTCATCGGCGGGGCCGTCGTACAGTGGTTGCGCGACGAACTCCGGATCATCCGGCACGCGAGCGAAGTCGAGGCGCTCGCCGGGAGCGTTACGGACAACGGCGGCGTGGTGCTCGTGCCCGCGTTCGCCGGGCTGGGGGCGCCGCACTGGGATCCCTACGCGCGCGGCGCGATCTTCGGGCTCACGCGCGGCGCGAGCGGCGCGCATCTCGCCCGCGCCGCGCTCGAGTCGATCGCGCTGCAGAGCCGCGACGTCCTCGTCGCGATGCAGAAGGACGCCGGCATCGCGCTCTCGGGCCTGCGCGTCGACGGGGGCGCGGCCGCGAACGACCTCCTGATGCAGATCCAGGCGGACGTGCTCGGCGTGCCGGTCGTGCGTCCGAAGGTCCTCGAGACGACCGCGCTGGGTGCGGCCTACCTCGCCGGCCTCGCGGTCGGCACCTGGAGGGACGCCGCGGAAGTCGAGGCGAACTGGCAGGTCGATCGCCGCTTCGAGCCGTCGATGCCGCGCGAGCGCGTCGACGCGCTGGTCGCCCTCTGGCACAAGGCCGTCGAGCGCAGCAAGGCGTGGGCGTAGCCGTGGGTCGGGCTTCAGCCCGACGGGGTGCGGCATCTCCGCTGTGGGTCGGGCTTCAGCCCGACGGGGTCCGTGGCCAAGCGGAAGAAATGCGTCGGCCTGAAGGCCGACCCACAGACGCAACCCGGCGCTCGATGCGCCGCCCGGGAATCGCCGGCGCGACTGTCCTCTGATACC
>DAOMBL010000056.1:0-11693 GCA_035427325.1 Casimicrobiaceae bacterium | reverse complement strand
GGATTCGCGCCGATGCGACACAACGGCGTCGGCCTGAAGGCCGACCCACAACTCCTCCGCTGTGGGTCGGGCTTCAGCCCGACCGGAAGGATGCAGCATCTCCTCCGTGGGTCGGGCTTCGGCCCGACGGGATTCGCGCCGATGCGACACAACGGCGTCGGCCTGAAGGCCGACCCACAACTCCGCTGCGGTGGGTCGGGCTTCAGCCCGGCGCCATTCCCGTAGAATGCCCGATCCTCGCTCGAGCCCCCCGGGCGCTTCGTCGGAGCGCACTTGCCGGAACGCGAGGGCGACCCCATCGTAGCGAGATGACCTCGACCTCCCCGCTGCTGCGCGCCGAGCGCCTGACCAAGACCGTCCTGAGCGGCGACGCGCCACTCACCATCCTCGACGACGTATCGTTCGGCATCGAACCCGGCGCTTCCGTGGCGATCGTCGGGGCATCCGGCTCGGGCAAGACGACGCTGCTCGGCCTCCTCGCCGGCCTCGACCGCCCGACCGACGGCGAGGTATGGGTCGCGGGCACCGCGCTGTCGGGTTTGAGCGAGGACGCGCGCGCGGCGATGCGGCAGCGGCTCGTCGGCTTCGTCTTCCAGTCGTTTCAGCTGCTCCCCGCGCTGACTGCCCTCGAGAACGTGATGCTGCCGCTCGAACTCGCGGGCGACGGCGCCGCCACCGCGAAGGCGCGCGGCTGGCTCGATCGCGTCGGCCTCGGCAGGCGCACCACGCACTACCCGAAGCAGCTGTCGGGCGGCGAGCAGCAGCGGGTCGCGATCGCCCGCGCGTTCGCGGGCGAACCGAAACTCCTGATGGCGGACGAGCCGACCGGCAATCTCGACGGCGCGACCGGCGGCGAGATCGCCGAACTCATGTTCCGGCTCAACCACGAGCACGGCACTACCCTCGTGCTCGTCACCCACGATCCCGCGCTGGCCTCCCGTTGCTCGCGCCGTCTTTCACTCGCGTCCGGCCGCCTCGTCGGCGACGAGCGGCTGCACTGACGCCGTGCGCGATCGCCTCGCCCCCGCCAAGCTGCTGAGACTCGCGCTGCGCATGCTTTCGCGCGACTTTCGCGCGGGCGAGCTGACCGTCCTCGCCGCCGCCCTCGCGCTCGCCGTCGGCAGCATGGGCACGGTCGGATTCTTCGCGGACCGCGTGACGTCGGCGCTGACCTCCCAGGCCGGGCTCCTGCTCGGCGCCGACGCACTGATCTCGTCGGACCGGTCGTTGCCGCCCGCGTTCGAGGAAGCGGCACGCGCGCGCGGCCTCGAGACGATGCCGGCGATCCGCTTCAACAGCATGGTGCAGAAGGCGGGCGTCGACACGGCGCCGGTGCTCGCGAACGTGAAGGCGGTGGCCGATGGCTATCCGCTGCGCGGCGCGATCCTGCTCGCCGACGACGCACGACCTGAAGGCGTGCGCGCGACGCACTCGCCTCCGCGAGGCGAAGCCTGGCCCGACCAGCGGCTCGCGCAGCGGCTCGACCTCAAGCCGGGGGATCGGCTCGCGGTCGGCGAAGCGACGCTCGTCGTCGGGCCCACGATCCAGCAGGAACCGGAGATCGCGACCGGGATCCTGTCGTCGGGCCCGCGGTTGCTGATCCATTACGACGACCTCGCCGCCACGAACCTGCTGCAGCCCGGCAACCGCGCCACCTGGCGGCTGATGGTCGCCGAACCGCCGGGCCGCGGCACGCTCGCCGACTTCACGAGGGCCGTCGCAGCCGATCTCAAGGCGGGTCAGCGCCTGGAGAGCGTGCGCGACGTGCAGCCTGAGGTGCGCCAGACGCTCGACCGCGCCGAGCAGTTCCTCGGGCTCGCGGCGCTCGTCGCGGTCATCCTCGCCGCCGTGGCCGTCGCCCTGACCTCGTCGCGCTACCTGCGACGGCATCTCGACACGGCTGCGATGCTGCGTTGCCTCGGGGCGTCGGAGCGGCGCACGCTCGCGCTGTTCGCGACGCAGTTCGTCGTGCTCGGACTCATCGCCAGCGCGATCGGTGTCGCGCTCGCGCTCGGTGGACAGGCGCTGCTCGCCTCGATCCTCGCCTCGCTCACGCAAACCGAGTTGCCGTCGTCGCCGTCGCTGCGGCCAGGCGCACTCGCGTTCGCGACCGGCGTGCTGCTGCTCTTCGGCTTCGCGCTGCCGCCGCTCCTCGCGCTCGCGAGCGTCCCTCCGTTGCGCGTGCTGCGACGCGACCTGCCGCGCCCGCGGCCGTCCGCGCTCGTCGCCTACGCGCTCGGCGCCGCGGTGATCGGCCTGTTGATCGGCGGACAGGCGCAGGACGTGAAGACCGGTGCGATCGTGGTCGGCGGCGTCGCCGCGCTGATCGTCGTCGCGGCGTGCGCGGCGTGGCTCCTGATCGCGGGACTCAAGCGCCTGCCGCAGCGGGGCGTCACCTGGCGCTTCGGGCTCGCGAACCTGCGCCGACGCCCGCTCGCGTCGAGCCTGCAGGTCGGCGCGCTCGCGCTCGGCCTGATGGCGCTGCTGCTCCTGACCGTCGTGCGCGGCGACCTGATGAGGAGCTGGCGCGCGAGCCTTCCGCCCGATGCGCCGAACCACTTCGTCATCAACGTGCTGCCCGAACAGGTCGACGGCGTGCGCACCGCGATGCGCGAAATCGGAGGGCCGGACACCGACCTCTACCCGATGGTGCGCGGGCGCCTCGTCGCGGTGAACGGTGCGCCGCTCGACACGAGGCAGTTCGAGAGCCCGCGCGCGCGCCGGCTCGCCGAGCGCGAGTTCAACCTCTCGACCTCCGACGAACTGCCTTCGACCAACCGCATCGTCGCGGGAACGTTCTGGGGGAAGGGCGGCCGGGCCGACGCCGGCATCTCGATGGAGGAAGGGATCGCGGACAACCTGCGACTGAAAGTCGGGGACGAGCTGACCTTCGACATCGCCGGCACCCCGGTCTCCGGGCGCATCACGAGTCTGCGCAAGGTGGACTGGGACAGCTTCCGCCCGAACTTCTTCACGCTGTTCCCGCCCGGCGCGCTCGACGGCATGCCGACTTCGTGGATCGGCGCGGTGCGTGTTCCCGAAGGTCCGAAGGCGGGCGCGTGGGTTTCCGCGTTGCTGCAGAACTACCCGAACGTGCTCGCGATCGACGTCGGCGACGTGATCCGCCAGGTGCAGTCGATCATGGAGCAGGTCTCGCGCGCGGTCGAGTTCGTGTTCCTGTTCACGCTCGCGGGCGGGCTGCTGGTGCTGCAGGCGGCGATCGCCGCGACGCAGGACGAGCGACGCTTCGATGCCGCGATCCTGCGCACGATCGGGGCGTCGTCCTCGCAGCTCTCGGCGGCGCAGGTCGCGGAGTTCCTCGTGCTGGGCGCGCTCGCGGGCGTGCTCGGTGCCGCGGGCGCCACAGCGATCGGCTGGGCGCTGGCCGATCGCGTGTTCACGATTCCCTACGCGCCGGGTCCGTGGGTCTGGGTCTACGGAATCGTCGGCGGCGCGCTCGTCGTCGCGCTCGCGGGCTGGATCGGCACGCGCAACACCGCGCGCCAGCCGCCGCTCGCGGTCATCCGGCAGCTCGGATGACGCGAATCCCCGCAAACTGCCGCGTCGGGCTGGCGCGCGCGAAGGGGCGCATGCGGGAATCGGGGCATCGGCAGGACGACCTTCGAGGCTCGCAGCGCGCCCGATGAACGCCGGCGGCTCGCCCGCGGCACCGACCGGCACGCCGTACGAGCGGCTGGGCGGCGATGCGGGCGTGCGCGCGCTCGTCGACGCGTTCTACGATCGCATGGATCTGGAGCCGACGTTCGCGGGCATCCGTTCGCTCCACCACGAGACGCTCGACGGCTCGCGCGACAAGCTCTACTGGTTCCTGTCCGGCTGGCTCGGCGGGCCGCAACTCTACGTCGAGCGCTTCGGCCATCCGCGACTGCGCGCACGGCACCTGCCGTTCCCGATCGCGAGCGCGGAGCGCGACGCCTGGCTCGCATGCATGCGGATGGCGCTCGACGATGTCCGCGCGCCCGCCGACCTCGGCGAGCGGCTGATGGAGGCGTTCCGCGGCACGGCGGACTGGATGCGCAATCGCCCGGATTGAACGGACCCGCGTTGGCTGCGGATCCTCGCTCGAGGAATTGCCGCCCGCTCCGACCCGGCATCCCGGCGATCAGGTCTCCGTGGCGCGAGGCGCGAGCAGGCGCGCCAGTTCGCGCTTGGCGACCTTGCCTGCGGCGTTGCGCGGGAGTGCGGCGAGGATCGTGATCCTGCGCGGCGCGCGCACGCCGAGGCGCTCGCGGGCGAAGGCCGCGAGTTGCGGGATGTCCACGGCGGCCGGCATCCGCAGTTCGACCGCCGCGACGGGAACGTCGCCGTGGACCGCCGACGGAATCGGGAAGGCCGCGGCGCTCGCGACCGCCGGATGCTCCTCGAGCACGCGCTCGATCTCGGCCGGAAAGATGTTGATGCCGTTCAGCACCATCATGTCGTCCTTGCGGCCGAGGAACCGCAACACGCCGCCGGCGGTGATCATCGCGACGTCGCGCGGATAGAACCAGCCATCGACGAAATGCTTCGCGGTCGCGTCCGGATCGTCGTGGTAGCCGCGCACCATGCACTCGGCGCGAAGGCGGATCTCGCCGGGTTCGCCGGGCGGCAGGGAGCGACCGTCGCCGCCGACGATCTCGACCTCGACGCCCTCCGACGGCCGGCCCACCGAATCCGGCGTGCCGTCGTCGCCGTCCGGATACATGGTCGCGACGATGCCGATCTCCGTGGTTCCGTAGCGGTTGTACAGACGTCCTCCGACGCGCGCCTCGAAGGCCGCGGGCAGGCCCGAGGGCATCCGCGAAGCGCCGAGATAGGCACGGGTCGAGGCGGGGAGCCGTCCTTCGACGTCGATGGAACCGACGAGCGCCCGGGCCTGGAGCACGGTGAGCTGCAGGGTCGACACACGCGCGGCGACGCCGTAGGCGGGCAGGCGGCTGATCGGCGGCTGCCCACCCGGCCAGTCGATCGAGGTGCATCCGACAAAGTGCGCGTAGAGGCGCATCGACTTGCCGGCGTACTCCTGATTCGACATCGGGACCAGGACGCGCTCGTCGGGCGCGAACGCCTGCACCGACGCGAGTTGCCTCGCGCGCCAGGCGATCACCCGTTGCGAGAGCGCCAGGACCTTCGGAACTCCGGTGGTTCCCGAACTCGACGCGAACACGGCGGACGCATCCGGATCCGGCTGGAGCGCGGCCACCGCGACCGCAGGCATCGTCCGGCACGCGTCGGACGACCACACCGAGGCCGCGATGCCGGGCAAGGCGTGCGCGCCGTCGTCGACGACGAGCCGGCCCACCGCGAGCCGCGTCGCGAGCGCGAGGCGCATCTCGCGCGGCGCCTGCGTCGAGAGCCATGCCTGCGGCAGGCCGAGGAACAACAGCGCGAGCGAGACCACCAGGCTTTCGGTTTCGTCGACGACGGAGACGCCGACCGCGGTCGATGGCGTACAACCCTCGCGCACGAGCCAGGCCGCGCATCGTTCGACGCGCGCGACGAGCTCGGCGTACGAAAGATCCCCGTCGGGCGATGCAATCGCCGCGGGGGCCCGCGGATGGCCCGCGTGCGCGCGAAGCGCAGCGCCGAAGAGCGTGGTCACGGTGTCGAACGCGCGCCCGCGTCAATCGGGGCGCATCCCGCTGTCGCGGACGATCGCGCCCCACTTCGCGATCTCGGCCTTCTGGTAGGCCGCGAACTCGCTCGCGGTCATCGACCGGTGCACGAGGTCGCTCGCCACGAGGCGCTCGGCCATTCCCGGCGCACGCATGATCCGGTCGACCTCGCGGTTCAGCCGGTCGACCACGTCCGCCGGCAGGCCCGCGGGCCCGAAGAAGGCGATCCAGCTGCCGCTGCCGACGCCCGGCACGGAATCGGAGATGAGCGGGACGTCGGGCAGGTTCGGCGAACGTCGCTCGCCGGCGACCGCGATCGCGCGAACCTTGCCGGCGCGGATCTGGGGCAGCGCTGTCGATACCGACATCGACGCGAGCACGACGTCGCCGCGGATGAGCGCAAGGAGCGCCTCGGACTCGCCCTTGTACGGGACGTGGCCGAGCTTGATGCCCGTGCGCGACTTGATCGCCTCGACGTTGAGATGGCTCGGCGTGCCGTTCCCGGCGGTCGCATACGAGAGTTCGCCCGGCTTCGCACGGGCGCGCGCGACCAGTTCCGTGACGGATGCGGGTCCCGAGGCCGGGTCGACCAGCAGCACCGAGTTCGCCCACACGACGGGAGCGATCGGCGTGAAGTCACGGATCACGTCGAACGGCAGATCGCGGCGCAGCGAGGGCGCGACGGCGAGCGTGTTCATGCCGCCGAGGAGCAGCGTGTAGCCGTCAGGCGCCGCGCGTGCCACGAGTTCGCTGCCGACGTTTCCCGAGTCGCCCGCCCGGTTCTCGACGACGACCGGCTGCCCGAGCGCGGGTGCGAGTTCCAGCGCAATCAGCCGTCCATAGGTATCGGTATAGCCTCCCGGACCGAACGGCACCACGATCCTCACGGGTTTCGCGGGCCAGGCGGCATGCTGGGCGGCGCCCGGCGTCGGGACGGCGACCGCCGCGATGAGCGAGAGCAACACGGCGAACGATCGGCGGGACAGGGTCATCGCGATGGCCTGTGGTTCGGAGGCCGCGATTATCGCCCGAAGCGAGCATGGGGTCAGAAGTCAGATTGGGGTCAGAGCCGCAATAATCGGAATTTGGGGTCAGCGCGGAATTCCGATTTCCCTGCGGGGATTGCGGCTCTGACCCCAATCTAGCGCTGATCCCAATCTAGCGCCCGGCCAGCGCGGACTCGTCGGCATAGCGCCGCGCCATCGCCCACCAGGCGAGCGCGACGAGCAGGATCGGGACGATCGCGGACAGCGCGAGATCGGCAGCAGCGATCGGCTCGCCCCGCCGCACGCGGTTCAGCAGCAGGTACTGGCCCGAGACCGGCACTGCCACGAGCCAGTCCGGCTCGCGCCGCTGCAGGAAGATCTGGGCGACCGGGATCACCGAGACGACGAACAGAAGCAGCGAGAGATTGGTCTGTGCTTCCTTGATGGTGCGCGCGCGGCTCGCGAGGAACAGGAGCGCCGAGGGCATCAGCGCGACCATCGGAGCGAGGATCACGAGGAACCGGACGAACTCGCGCCCTCCGAAGAGGAACGGAATCCCGACCGGAGGCAGCGGCGCGAAAGCGAGCGTCAGCGTGAATCCGGCCAGCGTCACCACGACCATGATCGCGGCGAAGGCGGCCACCGCGATCCACTTGCCCGCGACGATCTCGGCCGGCGTGGCGGGAGTCGCGAGCAGCGGCTCGAGCGATCCCCGTTCGCGTTCGCCCGCCGTCGTGTCGAGCGCGACCGGCATGCCTCCCATCAGGGCGGCGAACAGGCCGTAGTAGGCGACGAGGAAGAGCACGAACGCGCCCGACTGCTGCGGCGTCGCGAGGTCGTCGGCGACGATCTCGATCGGCGACGCGACGGCGGGCGCGATACCGCGCATGAGCAGCCGCTGCCTGCCCCATTGCGCGGCCCAGGAGCGCAGCAGGGCATCGGCCTGGTCGATCGACGCCCGGGCCCGGTCGCGCGAGCGGTCGTAGACGAGCCGGACCTTCGCGGGTCGTCCGTCCGCCACCTGCTCCGCGAACTCCGGATCGATCGCCAGCGCAACGTCGAGTTCGCCCGCGCGAATCCGGTCGACCGCGTCCGCCGGCATCGGCACGATCGTCACGCCTTCGCGCACGAGGAACGCGACGAGCGCGGGCGCATGTTCCGCGCCTTCGACCGGCAGGACCAGCGTGCGTGCCCGCTCGCCCTGCCCGGCGATCATGTTGAAAACGAGCGCGAGGAGGAGCGGTCCGGCGAGGGCCGCGATCGCCAGCGTCACCAGCAAGGCGCGCCGGTCGCGGAAGGTCTCGACGAGTTCCTTCCGCGCGATCGTGACGACGCGGCTCATCGCGGCGGCCTCATGCCGCGAGGCCCTCTCCGCTTCCGAGCAATGCGACGAACGCGTCCTCGAGCGTCGCGCTGCCCGCCCGGGCGATCAGCTCGGCGGAGGTGCCGGACGCGACCACCCGTCCGCGTCCCAGGACGACGATCCGGTCGCACAGCGCGGCGACCTCCTGCATCACGTGCGAACTGAACAGGATCGTCCTGCCCTTCGCGCGGAGGCCGCGCAGGAGGTCGCGCAGCGCGCGCACGCTCATGATGTCGAGGCCGTTGGTGGGCTCGTCGAGCAGGATGACGTCCGGATCGTGCACGAGCGCGCGCGCGATCGCGACCTTCATCCTCTCGCCCTGCGAGTAGCCCTGCGCCCGGCGGTCGGCGACGCCGACGAGGTCGAGTTCGGCCACGAGCGCGTCGATGCGATGCGCCCGTTGCGCGGGCGCGAGACCGTGCAGTGCCGCGAAGTAGTCGATGTTCTCGCGACCGGTGAGCCGCGGATAGAGTCCGCGGGCGTCGGACAGCACGCCGATCGTCCGTCGCACGCCGGCCCGGTCGGAGACGACGTCGCGCCCGCCGATCGTGGCGCGCCCGGCGTCCGGGGCGACGAGCGTGGCGGGGCCGCGCTGCAGCGTCGTCTTGCCCGCGCCGTTGGGGCCGAGCAGGCCGGTGATCGCGCCGGGAGGCGCGGTGAACGACACGCCGTCGACCGCGCGCACGACGCCGCGCCGGCCGAAGGTCTTGACGAGCGCCTCGACCTCGATCATGGCGATGCCGGTCCCTGGACGCCGGTCCACAGCGCGGGCGGCACCGAGGTCTCGAACTGTGCCAGGCAATCGGAGGGCAGCCGGGCGAATCCGGCGTGCTCGACGAACGAGGCGAGCAGGCGCGGCCCGCAGGCATGGGGCGACACGATGTGGCCGTACCCGGGTGCGACGACGTGCCGGGCGTGCGCGAGCGTCTTCGCGACCTCTTCGCCGTTGGCCGGCGGAGTGACCGGATCCATGCCGCCGGAGAAGATCAGCGCCGGGACATCGCTTCGCACCGGCGAGTGCGCGTCGACCGGCGCGGCTCCAGCCGGCCACACGTCGCAGACGCCGAGCGCCTTCCTCGCGAGCCTTGCCGAGCGCGTCCCCGCGAGCGCGTGTTCGCGCAGTCCCAGGCCCGCGCGCGACGCGTCTTCCGCGCAGGTGACCGAATAGTGCAGCGGCAGGTTCAACTGCTGGAGGACGCTGCCGGCGAACGCGCCCGCCGCCGCGACCAGCGGGGCGTAGTCGCCCTCGCGCGCCCGCGCGATCATCGCGGGAATCAGCGCGGTGGTCTCGGGCGCGTAGAGCAGCGGCTGCAGGAGCCCGATCACCAGGTCGCGCGTCGCGGGCAGCGCGAACGGTGCCCCGGTCGCCGGATCGTCGATCGTGACCGCTCCGCCGGTCCTTCCGAGGTTTCGCGCGACGGCATCGAGTTCCGCGCCGGGGTCGGGCATGGTCCGGGCGCACGCGGGCGTCGCGCGGCATCGCTCGAACAGCGCGACCAGCGCGCGCTCGCGCGTGACCCACACGTCCAGGCTGATCATCATGTCCGGCGATGCGACACCGTCGAGCGCCAGCGTGCGAACCCGGTCGGGGTGGCGGCGCAGGTACTCGAGCGCAACGCGCGTGCCGTAGCTGCCGCCCCACAGGTTCCAGCGCGCGGCTCCGAGCGCGCGCCGCACGTCCTCGAGGTCGGCGACGAACGCGGCCGTCGTGTATCGGCCCGGATCGATGCCCGCGCGCGCGAGCTCGGCGACGCAGGTGCGGGCGCGCGGCACGGGATCGGTCTCCCGCCTCGCGGCGCGCATCCCCGACTCGGAGTAGGCGGCGCAGACGAGCGGTGAACTCCGGCCCGTGCCGCGCTGGTCGACCAGCACGACGTCCCGCGTGCGCCGGATCTCGGCGAGGCGCGCCGCGAACGGAGCGAGATCGCTCGCGGCCTGGCCGGGGCCGCCGGCGAGGATCACGAATGGATCGGGATCCGGCGAGCGCGTGTTCGCCGCGAGCACGGCCACGTGGATCGAGATCGTGCGACCGTCGGGCTTCGCGCGATCCTCCGGGACGTCGACGTGGCCGCATCGCGCTGCGACCGCGAGGCGCGGCAGGCGGCAATCGGAGAGCGCGAGCGCGCGGTCCCCATCGGGCCCGGCGCCGCAAGCCGCGAGCACGATGCACGCGACGAGCGCGACGGCGACGGGCCGGAGGGTCGTCGGCATGGCGGACATGCTAGCAAACGCGAGTACCCGTGCGGGCACACGCGAAGCCGGTTCGGTGCCGAGGGTTCCTGTCGCACCGGTACCGGGGGCGGGCGCGCCGCCGCACCTCTGTGCGACACGAAGGAGCCACGGCCCGCGGCGCGCGGGCATGCGGAATCAGGCGCCCGCGAGCTTCAGGATGATGCGTACGATCGTGACGAGCGCGATCACGAACAGTCCGGCGAAGACGATGCCCAGGACGATCACCTGGTGGGGCCGGATCGACGCCGCGTCGTCGCGCATCGCCTTGCGCTTGCGCACGCCGAAGAAGCTCCAGAACACGGCGCCCGCGACCTGCCGCAGCGACGCCTGCGCTGGCGCGGGAGGTTCGGATGTCCGGGAAGGACCGGGGGGAACTGCGTCGCTCATGATCGGATCGTGATCTGGCACCATTGTACCGCCGCCCCCGGCGCGTTCGCCGCGAACCGGGCGCAAACCCCTTGAATCGATGCGGGATTGCCTCATCTAACCGGCATCCGGCGTTCCCCGAGGGGCGCCAGCGGGAGTCCCCATGCGTTTCGACAAGCTGACCACCAAGTTCCAGCAGGCCTTCGCCGACGCCCAGAGCCTCGCGCTCGGCCACGACAACGGGTTCATCGAGCCCCAGCACCTCCTCTCCGCGCTCCTCGCGCAGGAGGACGGCGGGACCACGTCGCTGCTCGCGCGGGCCGGCGTCGCCGTCCCCAAGCTCCAGGCGGCGCTCAAGGCGTCGATCGGGCGCCTGCCCAAGGTCGAGGGCACCGGCGGCGAGATCGGCGTGTCGCGCGATCTCAACAACCTGCTCAACCTGACCGACAAGGAAGCGACCAAGCGCGGCGACCAGTTCATCGCGAGCGAACTGTTCCTCGTCGCGCTCGCCGACGACAAGGGCGAGACCGGCCGCATGCTGAAGGAGGCGGGCCTCGCGAAGAAGTCGCTGCAGGACGCCATCGAGGCGGTCCGCGGCGGTGCGAACGTCGGCTCCGCCGAGGCCGAGGGCCAGCGCGAAGCGCTCAAGAAGTACACGATCGACCTCACCGAGCGCGCGCGCGAGGGCAAGCTCGACCCGGTGATCGGCCGCGACGACGAGATTCGCCGCGCGATCCAGATCCTGCAGCGGCGCACCAAGAACAATCCGGTGCTGATCGGCGAGCCGGGCGTCGGCAAGACCGCGATCGTCGAGGGCCTCGCGCAGCGCATCGTCGACGGCGAGGTGCCCGAGACGCTCAAGGACAAGCGCGTGCTCTCGCTCGACATGGCGGCGCTCCTCGCCGGCGCCAAGTACCGCGGCGAATTCGAGGAGCGCCTGAAGGCCGTGCTGAAGGACATCGCCGCCGACGAGGGCCGCACGATCGTCTTCATCGACGAACTGCACACGATGGTCGGCGCCGGCAAGGCGGAGGGCGCGATCGACGCCGGCAACATGCTGAAGCCCGCGCTCGCGCGCGGCGAACTGCACTGCGTCGGCGCGACCACGCTCGACGAGTACCGCAAGTACAT